>JAJZQR010000016.1 GCA_021806765.1 Chloroflexota bacterium
CCCTGGGTTGTCCCTATCACTGCAGCTTCTGCTGCATCCAGGCCCCCTTCCGCAGCGGCGAGGCCATGCTCGGCTTCAAGAAAGGGGTGAGCAGCTACCGCTTCTGGAGCGTCGAGGCGGTCCTCGCTCAGCTGGACAAGCTGGTCAAGCTCTACGGGGTCAGGAACGTCAAGTTCGCCGACGAGCTGTTCGTCCTGAACCCGCGCCACGTCCATGGCATCTGCGACGGCATCATCGAGCGGGGCTACGAGCTGAACATCTGGGCGTACGCCAGGGTCGACTCCGTCAAGGACGACATGATCGAGAAGCTGAAGCGGGCGGGAGTCAACTGGCTGGCCTTCGGCATCGAGGCGGGCAACGACAGAGTCCGCGATGGCGTGTACAAGGGCGTGAGTCAGACTGAGGTCTACCGAACCGTCCATGCGGTCAGAGACGCGGGCATCTACGTGATCGGCAACTACATCTTCGGCCTGCCCGACGACGACCTGGCCAGCGTGCGGGACACCCTGGACATGGCCCTGAAGCTCAACTGCGAGTTCGCCAACTTCTACTGCGCCATGGCCTACCCGGGCTCCCAGCTGTACCAGGTAGCTCTCAAAGAGGGCTGGCCCCTCCCCGGGAGCTGGTCCGGTTACTCCCAGCACTCGGTGGACACCCTGCCCCTGCCCACCAAGCACCTCTCCGGGGGTGAGGTGCTCCGCTTCCGCGACCACGCCTTCCATCTCTACTTCAACAACCCCACGTACCTTGACATGATCAAAGGGAAGTTCGGTGAAGAGACGGTCGAGCACATCCGAGAGATGGCGGGCCACAAGCTCGAACGACACTACTCGCGGCCTTCCACGACGGCAGCAATCTGACGGATTGTCCCTGAAAACATCTTCGCGAACGTGACCGACAATGCTAGAGAAAGGCGCCATGAGAGTTCTGTTAGTCCCGCCGAAGAACAACTACCCAATTGCATCGCCTAGCCTTGACATTCCGGGCCAGGGCTTCCCCTACATTGCAGGCGCACTGCGGAGAGCAGGGCACGAGGTCCACGGGCTCAATCTCAACTACCTGCACCACAGCGACTCAGCAGAGTCCACTCTGGTGACATCGCTACGTCGCGCGATCAAGGAGTACCAACCGGACCTCATCGGGCTAGGGGGCCTCTCCGGGGATCATGCCTTCGTGCGTGATGCCATGCTGGCTGCACGTCGTCTAGCGCCATCCACTCCCATCGTGTCTGGCGGTGGAATCATCACTTACGACCAGCACTATGTCTTCACGGACCTTCGCCCCGACTTCGCCCTTTACGGCGAGGCCGAAAAGACCATCGTCCAGCTGGCGGACGCTCTGCAGCACGATACAGATATTTCTCACATTCCTAACCTCGCATACTGGGAGAGGGGCAGGCCTGTCTACACGACCATCTCGCCATCCGACTCGGCGCTAGAAGACCTCGCCATGCCAGACTACGATGCCTTTGACATAGAAGGGTTCTTCGATGGCCTGAAGTACGCCAACACTCTCTTCGGCCACACTCGCCGTCAGCCGAAGGTCATGCCTATCACCTTGGGGCGCTCTTGTCCCTTCAAATGCACGTTCTGTTGCCACACCACTGGACCAAAGTACAGGCAACGTTCTATCGAAAGCGCAATGAAGGAGATTGCCTACTTCTACGACCGGTATGCCTTCAACATTCTGTTCATCTACGACGAACTCTTCTCTATTGATGAAGACAGAGTAAGAGAATTCTGCGCCAGAGTGATGGAACTCAAGACACAGTCAAACATGGATTTTGACTGGACCTGTGATCTGCGGGTGACTCACGTCAATGCATCCGTGCTCAAGGAGATGAAAGCTGCCGGCTGCATCTTCATTGGATATGGGCTCGAGAGTGCCAGCCCTACGGTGCTCAGAAGCATGAAGAAGGGGATCACGGTTGAGCAGATGGAGCGAGCCATCCGATTGACTGAGGAAGCTGGCATCGGGGTCCAGGGCAACTTCATCTTCGGCGACCCCGCCGAGACGGCTGAGACAATCCAGGAAACGATGAGCTTCTTCTATGAGCGCTGCAGAGACGCAATGATCCATCTGAACTATATCACACCATACCCAGGCAGCGAAATCTTTCAGTACTGCCTTGATAACGGGATAATTCCAAGTAGGCAACAGTACTACGAGCGGATAGGATGGATTGGGAAACACAAGATCAACATGACCAGGATGCCGGATAATCAGTTCTTCGGCCTGGTCAACAGCATAGTGAGTGTCACGGACCCTACGAACCATCACCTTCTAGGCCTGAAGCAGACGAAGGCCTTGTCGTGCGAACAGGTGAGCGTCTGTGAGCCCGATAAGGACATGCCCACCCCGTCCCCCCTAAGAGTGCTTGAGATACAGGCTGTCTGCCCGCATTGCGGGGAACCGAACTCCAACTCCTTGGAGCGATCCAACCCTCTGGAAGCAGGATTGGTGAGGACATATTGCCGCCAGTGCCACAAGCGATTCAACATCGAAGTCCGTGCGGAAACTCTTGAATCCTTTGCCGAGGATGCTCAACCAAGGTTGGTACAGGCGAACTACAAGGGCTTCAACATAGTTCGCTACGACTCCAGATACTATGCCCTCTCTCAGAGCTTGGGCCCTACTGATCTGGCAACAACCAGCCAAGCTGCCGCTGCTACATATCGGGCGATGAGAAAGTGGTTTGAATCCGATTCAGTCCAGGATGTGAGACATCAGATAGACAGCAATTGAAGGGGCCAGATGGAGAGCAAGAAGGTAGAAGGATGAGACTAGCACAATGACAGAGGGTCTTCCTGACAGTTCCACCGCGCAGCTTTTCGATGCTGGAAACTACGCTGCCTCCGCTATGACCGGCAGTCAGCAGGATTGGCGGACCTTCGCGGCTCACGGCCTGGTCGGCAATACTCGATCAGCGGTGCAAGGGCTTGCGCGATTCGATGATCCGGAGGCCCGGTTCTACTTAGCGGTGGCCCGATGGATCGACGGCGACGAGGCTGCTGCGGTGCAAGAACTGGAGAAGGTCCAAACGCCTCACGCCCAGAACTTGCTTCGGCTGATTCGCCAGCCCAAGATCAACATTCTGGCCCAACTTCGGTGGGACAGGATGGCGCAGTGGGATCTGCTGACAGCTGCCTCCGGTGACAAGAAGTTCGCCATCAGGAACGTCAGCTATCACCCGAACGATCTTCCCAACCGGCCCTATGCCGATGTGCACAGCTTCTACGATCGGGACAACCCACCGGATTTCTACGTCTGCGCCATGGTGGAGTGGCACGCCCTTCCACCCAACCTGCAGGAGCTACCCTGCCCGATCTTGGGCCAGACTGCCGACTACGACCTTCACCTACAGACGGTTCATCCCTGGCTGCAGCTGTTCGACGAGTTGGTGGTGACCGATCCCACCGAGTGGCAGGACGTGAGCCGGCTGGTCGACGCTCCGGTCTCGACCTTTCCGAAGACCTTCGGCATCCCCGAGAATCTGCCCCGTCTGGAAAGGCATTCTCGGCCCCTGGATCTGTTCCTCTCGGGGTCGCTGCTCCATCCATACCACCCTGACAAGGCCCGACTATTTCACCAACTGCTGCACGCGCCCGGGATCACGTCGAAGCTGATCAACGGCTTCACCGCGGTAGACGAGTACAGCCGTCTGCTCAACGACTCCAAGGCATGTTTCACCTACGTGCGGCACTCAGGCGCCACACCGAGCCGAGGCATCGAGGCGCTCAGCATGGGGTGCGCTGCCATCGTGCAGAGGGGCTGCGTACTCGAGCTGTACCTCGGACAAGACGAGGGCCTCCTGACCTACGACTATGATGCAGGCGACCTGGTCCCTACTATACGAAGGGTGCTGGATCAGTGGCCCGAGTACGAGCAGCGTGCTCTGCGCGGTGCGAAGATCGTCCGCAGAGAGTTCTCCATGGGGAAGGTCGCGTCCCAGTATCTGCGGTTCCTCACCTTCTTGGCGGCCAAGCCCCGGGGTGAGCGCAAGATGCAACCGGAAGACTCGCTGATCCAGAAGCGGGGCATACTGCAGAAGGGGCTACTACTGGGTTCCCCCCAGGTATACCAGCGCCAGCTCCAGGCCAACCTCGCGCGCTGGGAGCCGCAACTGGAGAACGCCACGACACCCAACATCCTCATCGATGTGGCGAGGGAGCAGGTCCTCGAGTACAGCGCAGCTGTTCTCGACGTCAATGGAAAACCGGCCGACGGTGCCTTGCTCGACGGCGCCCTCAGCCTCTATCGGAGCGGGCTGGACCGCTATCCGCGGTCGCTGGCGCTCCGCTTCAACTTCGTCCGAACCGCCCTGCACTTCGGCCAGCCGTCGGACGTCGTGGAGGCGCTGGGTCTCGCCCGACGCACTCTGGAACAGCCCCAATCTCACTGGTTGGTGGACCCGATGGAAGACGTCTTCCCGTGGGACTTCTTCCCGACCCACTTCGACTACCGCGGCTATTTCGATACCATCGCCGGCCAGGTCATGGGGCAACCAGCTACCGGACCATCGACCGTAGAGCTGATCCAAGCCTCTTTGCACAACTACCTTGCCCATTACGAGGATGCGCTGGCTCATCAGAAGAAAGCCGCTGCCCTCAACCCCGCTTTCCCCCACCATAGGATGAGACTGGCTCTGGAGCTCTTGAAACAGGGTAGAGCAGAGGACTTCGCCAAGGCAGGCCCACTCCTGGTGGAACTAGCGCGAGACTCGATACTGTTCGAGCAGGCGATCCGGCTGCTCCAGCACCTGCACGAGAAAGGTCTGTTCAGCTGCTCGCAGATCGAGGAGTTGCAGGCTGCCCTCCAGCGGGCCAACAAGAACATGGATACCCTTGAGGGCACGGGGCCCGATGGCCTGCAACCGACCTCGGCAGAGGCGCCGCCCCCGCCGCCTGCACGGGTTACCGGCAAGGTGACCGTTCACAAGCGTCGGAAAGCCGCGACTGCGGCCAAGGTGTCGGTGGTCTTGCTGGACTGGTCCTGTCGAGAGAGCTTCCACTGTTTCAAGTGGTTGTCGGAGCAGACGGTGCCCCGGGACCAGTACGAATTAATATGGGTTGAGCTCTATGACCGTGTCGCGCCCGAGGTCATGAAGGGGGCCGACGTGGTTCTTACCTGCAACCAGCAGGGCATGTACCACAAGCACGAGGGCTACAACGAGGCGCTCCTTCTGGCCTCCGGCAAAGTAGTCACGGTCTGCGATAGCGACGCCATCTTCCCACCGGACTATATAGAGTCCATCATCAAGGGGTTCGGACTGGACAGCCAGGAGGAACCCGCTGCCAAGGTGCTTCTGCACCACGAATACCGCTCGCCGGCGAGTTACCCCGCGCGGCTGTCGAGTCTTCAGCAGCTGATGAGTTTCCAGTGGAAACCGCTCTGGCCCAACGCCGGTGCGTCGGTGTCCGTGGCCGTCAGGGATGCCATCCGTTTCGCCGGCTTCGACGAGCATCCGGGCTACCGCGGCTATCTTTGCGGGCCGTACGAGCTGGCATGGCGGCTCGTGAACGCCGGTCTGCCCGAAGTCTGGCACGAGAATGCTTACCTGTTCCATTTCGCCCATCCCCATGCTTCGCAGACCGCCAACGAGCCAGGCTGGAACGAGATGGTATTCCCCCACATCGACTACCACGCCGGACTGGCCGTGGAGGCCTTCTCCACCGGTCGGGTACTGCCGCTTCAGCCGCATCCCGAGATACAGAAGCGCAGGATGGAGTCTCGCCGGATCGGAACTCAGTTTGAGGTCAAGTACTCTCGGATGCTGGGCTCGACCCAGCTGGCCCAGGTGACCGCCCTGCTTCAGGGGCATCGGGGTTCGGATGCCACAGACTCGGCAACTGCCCCGGGAGCCGCCGCAGCCCGGCTGGCCGCCATCCCCGCCGTTCAGGCACCGCCACCGGTCTCGGTCTACCAGGGCTCCGATCGCTACCTGGTCTCTGCGCTGGTACCAACCTACAACCATGAGCGCTTCATGCGAGGGCTGTTGCAGGATCTTGAGGCCCAGACCATCGCGAATCGCCTGGAGATAGTCATCGTAGATACCGCATCTCCCACCAACGAGCGAGCCATCGTGCAGGAGTTCCAGAAGCGATACGACAACATCGTCTACGTGCGCGTCAGCCACAAGGAGAACTCCCACGAGGCCATCAACCGATGTCTTCGGATGGCTCGTGGCAAGTACGTGACCCTTGCCTGCACCGACGATCGGCATCGACGAGACGCCTATGAGCGCATGGTGGCTGTCCTGGATTCGAGGCCCGACGTAGCCCTCGTCTACGCCAACTCTCACCTCACTACAAAGGAAAACGAGACCCTCGATGCCCACAAGCCACAGATGATCATCAAGTGCCGCGACTTCGACCCGCTCACGCTGATCCGAAACTGCTTCGTCGGCCCCCAGCCGATGTGGCGAAGGAGTCTCCACGATCGGTACGGCTACCTCGACGAAACGCTGGAGAAGGCGGCCGACTGGGACATGTGGCTCAGGTTCGCGGAGGGCGAGACCTTCTTGCACATCGACGAGCTGCTGGGCCTCTACCTGGACTCGCCAACCAGCAGTGAGCACATCAACCCCGAGTTGTCTCGACGGGAGGCCGTCACGGTGCACCAGAGGTACCTTCACCGGGTTCCTGCTCTTCTGAAGAAGCAGGAGATGGCACAGAGCAACGCGCCATCAGAATCCGGAGTCCTGGTTCTCGTTCCCAGGGGTGCGGTGGCCACGAACAACTTGGAGCGCTGCGTGCAGCAGATCAGGGACTCCGGGCGGCGTCTCGACGATTTCAAGTGCACAGTAGTGAAGCTCAAAGCCGAAGACCCCGACAACAGCCTCGGAGTCGAGGTGTCGCCAGGGACTGCCACCGCGTTGGACGCATTGCAGAGAGCTACCGCAACGGAGGCCCGGTTCGTGGCCCTGGTGTCGCCCGACGTCACCGTTTCACCCGACTGGCTTGAAAGGATGATCGCCGTGGCGAAATCGGCGCCGGAAATAGCCGCGGTCGGACCTGTTGCACGAATTGCACCCGTGCCTCAGCGAGTGACGGGGCCGAAGGCTGCCCCTGGCGAGCGTGCGGGTGGGCACTCGCGGGCATCTCAGGAAACCCCCTGGGATGAGGTCGATTACCTGGGCGGCTTCTGTCTGCTGCTGAAAATCCAGGCTGTGCAGCAAGTGGGTGGCGTTCCCAAGGATCTCCCGCTGGCAGAAGCCCTTTGGCAGCTATACGGCCGGCTTCGCGCCGCCGGCTTCAAGCTGGCCCGCGCCCGGGAGATCTACGTCGAGCACGAGAGGATGACAGAGGAGGAAGGCAGCCGCTACGACGAACTGGCTTCCGCGCAGCAGGCAACCAACGAGGCTCTTGCCCCCGGCAGCAGTGCGCTGCAGGCGGGGGATCTGGAAGGGGCAGTACGGGAGTTCAGCCTGGCCGCCAAGCGCTTCCCAGACACAGCGGATATCCATGCCGCACTCGGCGCGACCCTGATGGCTCTCGAAAGGTACGAGGAGGCAGTTGCAGCCCTGCGGCGGTCCGCGGAGCTAGCCCCGCAGGCTGCACCTCTCCACGATCAACTGGGCGTCGCCCTGTTCCGGGCCGGAGACCTTCGCGGCGCCGAGTCGGAGTTCCTGAGAGCCCGGGATCTCGACCCCAGGGACATGCAGTGCCGTCTGAACCTGGCAGATCTGCATTGGAGCCAGCGACGCTATGACGAGGCCACGGCAGTGATCAGAGACGCCCTCAAGCTGGATCCCAACCACCCTGATGCAATCTCCACCTTCGGGTTTCTCTGCCTGGATCTCGGGGATGTCGATGGAGCCAAGATGGCCGCCGAGCGGCTGCGGACAGTCGCCCCCGAGCACTCGGACATCGATACCCTTCAGCGAGGGATCTCGGGTCTGCGCCAGGACGGTACCCAGCCTGACCTCGGCGCCGCCCTAGATGCAACCAGTCAGCTCCTGAGAGATGGAAGCGCTGCTCTCGATCGAGGCGATCTCGACGCCGCCGTAGTCGAGTTCTCCAGGCTTGTCCAGGAGATGCCCGGTCTCGCCGCAGCACATACGGCGCTCGGGTCGACCCTGATGGCGCTGGAGCGAGTGGACGAGGCTATCCCCTCGCTGCATCGCGCCGCGGAACTCGCCCCAACCGCTCCCGCCCTTCACAATCAGTTAGGGGTGGCTCTGTATCAGACCAATGACCTGGAGGGCGCCGAAGCGGCCTTCGCAAGGGCGCGAGAGGCCGACCCCAGCGACATTGGGACTCTGCTTAACCTGATCGACCTGTATCGCACCCAGAACCGCTACGTAGAAGCGACGGAACTGGTGAAGGAAGCGCTGCGGTTGAATCCCAACCATGGAGACGTGCTCATATCTTTCGCTATCTTGAGCCTGGAACTGGGAGACTTGGAGGGCGCCGAGATGGCCCTGGCTCGTCTCCTGGCCACCAACCCGGATCACCCGGAAGCGGATGCGCTGAGGCAGGCCATCGAGGGGGCACGAGGCGTCACGTTGCCAGAGGAAGCAGGGGTAGCCCGGTGAAACGAAGCAAGGCCCGCTGCCACCGTTCACAAGCCCCTCGACGCCGTCTGGTCTCGCCGTCGCGAGGGACCCGAGTCCAGGGCCAGTTCAGCATGTTCGAGCTTCCGGTGGAACCGAGGCCGGTATCGTCATGGCCATCGATATCCCTGTGCATGATAGTCAAGAACGAAGAGGCCAACCTTCGACCCTGCCTGGAGTCCATGGGCGACCTCCCTTCCGAGATCATCATCGTGGACACAGGGTCTACCGACAACACCGTTGCAGCGGCCCGCGAGTTGGGGGCGAAAGTCCATTTCTACGAATGGACAGCCGATTTCTCCGCCGCCCGCAACGAGTCGCTGAAGCACGCCACGGGGGACTGGGTCCTGTGGGCGGACGCAGATGACCGCCTGGACCCGAAGGCCGTTGCTCAGTTGAAGTGGGCACTCCAGTCGGGGATTGCCGACTCCTACTCCTGCGACGTCTGTAGCCAGCGGAACGAGGGAGGCGAGGACGTCACTGAGCACCTCAGGATGTTCCGCAACGGGCTCGGCATCCGTTTCGAAGGTGCCGTCCACGAGTCCCCCGTCCCAGACATAGTTCGGCTCGGGCTCAAGATGGCGAGGACCGGGATACGGATAGAGCACGTAGGTTACCACTCGGCTCAGGCCACACACGAGAAGGGCAAGCGCAATCTCGCCATCGTCGAGCGGCAGCTGGCGGAGAGACCGGACGATGTGGACCTCCTGTTCTATCGCGGCCAGTGTCACGGCATCACCGGCAACCTGGATCAGTGCGTGGCCGATATGCGGGACTTCCTGGCTCGCACCCAGCCCCATCCCATGGTGGAGTGGAAACGGATCTGGGCCTATATCGCACAGGTGCGGGTGCTGGATCACAAGAAGCAGCGGGATCAACTCGAACCTGTCCTCAGGGATGCTCTCGCGGAGTTCCCGACAGACCCACACTTCCTGGTCCTCCAGGCCCGGCTACTCGCGGCCAAAGGGCGACCTGAGGAAGCGCTTGCTCAGCTGGACAAGGCTCGGACTGCTCTCAAGAAGCCGGTGCGCGGCTTCTGCCCACCCGAGTCGTGGATAGAGTTCACCACGGCCGAGTGCTTTCAGGCGCTAGGCCAGACCAAGGAGGCGATCCTATGGGCCAGGCGAGCCCTGGAGCACTCCCCCGACCTGGCCGACGCATCGCTGCTGCTGGCTCGTCTCTGCGTCCAGACCGGCCGACTGGATGAGGCGGATTCGCTGGTGCAACAGATGGTGCCCTCCAGCGGAGGGCGGCTTCTGTTGGCCGAGATCCGTTTCCGCCAGAGTAGGGTAGAGGAGGCATTGCAGGCCGTCCAAGAAGCCCAAGAGGCCGGCATGCCAGCGGAACAGGCCGAGGCTCTGCGAACCCGCATTCTGGTCGCCCAGAAACAGGCGGAGGGGATAGAACTGATGGGGAAGGCCGATTTGCTGAGCGCCGCTGAGAGCTTTGCCGATGCCATCCAACTTGCCCCCGAGGATCCCGCGAACTACCGGTATCTCGCTGCCGCGCTGAGAAAGATGGGGCGGGAACAGGAGGCTCTGGAAGCCTGGCAACTCGCCACCCAGTGGCAGTCCAGGGCTGGCTCCGAGACCGAGCGGGCGCCAGCCTCCGTGTTGCGATAAAGTATGTTTACCTATCCCACCGTCTCCCTCTGTATGATAGTGAAGAACGAACAGGAGAACCTCGTCCGCTGCCTCGGAAGCGTGAAGGACGTAGTCGACGAGGTCATCGTGGTCGACACCGGGTCGGAAGACGCGACGCCGAGGATAGCGGTCGCCCACGGGGCAACCGTGATCCGACACGGTTGGCAGGACGACTTCGCCCGGGCCCGCAACGTTGGGTTGGACAGGGCAACCTCCGACTGGATCCTGGTGCTGGACGCCGACGAGGAGCTGGAGGCTGCATCTGCAAGGGCGTTCAAGCAGGCCGTCGCCGACACCAACGCCGACGGCCTGACGCTAGTGCAGCGCTCACTGACGCCACCCGGCGAATTGCAGAGGTACGACGATCTCTCTATCACCCGCCTCTTCCGCAATCGTTCGGAGTATCGCTACCTGCAGCCCATCCACGAGCAGATCCGCCCCTCCATCGAACGACATGGAGGCAGGGTAGCGGAGAGCCGCCTCGTCATCCTCCACCATGGGTACGGCCAGAGAACAGCCCAGGGAGGAGAGCTGAGAGCGGCCCGGAACCTCAGAATCCTGGAGAAGGCTCTCGCCGAGTCCCCCGAGGACCCCTACTTTCACTACCAACTCGGGGTCACCTACAAGGCCCTGGGCAAAGCCGAAGCGGCAGAGAAGCACTTACGTCAAGCCGTGCAGCTCGGCAGTCAGACACTGGACCGAGCCATTCGGGACCAGCTCTACATGAAGCTCGCCCAGCTGGCGCTGGCCTCGGAACAATACTCCCAGGCCGTCGAGTGGGCGAACCAGAGCCTCGGCCTGAATCCCAACAACCTGGTGTCCGAGTATGTCGCCGGCGTGGCCCACATGTTTCTTGGCAACCTTCGGCCGGCCCACGATATCTTTGCTCACCTTCGATTGGAGGGGGCCGACATCCTATCGGATCCCGGGGAGTTGGACACAGTGCTCGCCTACTGTCGCCGAACCATGGGATCGGTTGCACGTTAGTGGAGAGAACATTGCCCTCCGTTTCCGCCTGTATGATCGTCAAGAATGAGGCGGCCAACGTCCGCCCCTGCCTGGAGTCCCTGGGGGACCTGCCGTCGGAAATCGTCATCGTGGACACCGGATCCTCCGACGACACCGCGAGGATCGCTCGCTCCATGGGCGCCCAGATCCACCACTTCCAGTGGGTCGGCGACTTCGCGGCTGCTCGCAACGAGTCTCTGCGCCACGCCACTGAGGATTGGATCTTCTGGCTGGACGCCGACGATCGGCTCAGCCCTGAGACAGTAGGTCAGCTGAAGCAGGCCATCAGATCCGGACTGGCAGATGCATACATCTGCCCCGTGACCAGTCGCCTGTCCGACGCGAGTCAAGGGGTAACCGAACACGTTCGGCTATTCCGAAACGGTCTTGGAATCACGTTCCGCGGTGCCATCCATGAGAGTGTCCTTCCGGACCTGCAGCGGATGGGGCTGAGATCCGCTCGTATCGACGCGATAATCGAGCATACCGGCTATGAGTCGCCAGAGGCCCTGAGGAGGAAATCCCGGCGGAACCTGGAAATGATCGAGGCCGAGCTGTCTCATGATCGGCAGCAGGTCGATATGATCTTCTACCGAGGGCAGTCCCGTCTCCACATCGAAGACCTCCAGGGGTGCGAGGCTGACATGCAGGACTTTCTGCGCCTCACCCCTCCATCGGCCAGCTTCGACTGGAAGCGGCTCTCCGCATACATGGCGCTGGTCCGTTCGCTGGAGAGGCAGAGCCGGAGTGAGGAGATAGAGCCGTTCCTGCTGGCCGCCCTGCGGGAGTTCCCGCAGCATCCCACCTTTCTGGTGATGCTGGGACGGCTGTATCTGACCCAGGGCAAACCCCAGACGGCCCTCCCAATGCTCCTCACCGCCCACGAGGCCTGCCAGGCGACAGTCCGAGGGCACCATCCCCCTCTCGCCGCCGTAGAAGTCGGCCTGGCCCGGTGCTACCACGCCCTGGGCGCCAAGGCTGAGGCCCTGTATTGGGCCGAACGAGCAAGCGAGCACTCCTCCACATCGGATTCGGCGAACCTGGTGACGGCCCGATTTCTGCTGGAGGCCGGCGACCTAGCTCGGGCCGAGCATCTACTATCGGCCGTGGCAGCCGCCAATCCCACAGCTGAGTCCCTGGTGATCGAGTCGGAGCTACGGATGCGCAGTGGCAGGTTCCAGGAGGCCCGACTTGCCCTCCAACAGGCGAAGGACAAGGGCCTGGCAGGCCACCAAATCGAGGGCCTCCTTCGTCGGGTGGAGGCTGTTAGCCGGCTGGCTGCCAGCAGGACTTGCACCCCATCTTCGAGTACAGAGGCAGACCGCCAGCTGCAGGGTTTGGTCTCCCTGGCCGAAGGGAGGCATCTTCAGGCAGCAGAGCTGTTCGCGGGCATTATCCAGCTCACTCCGGCCAATCCGGACAACTACCGATATCTCGCGGTAGCCCTGAGGGCAATGGGGAAAGAGGATGAGGCCCTGAAAGCGTGGCAACTGGCCGACCTGGCAGCACAGCACGAGGCCAGCCGATCATAGCCCAACGAAACAGAGGTGACCGCATGAAGAATACCCTGTCGCCCGCCATCTCCGTCTGCATGATCGTCAAGAACGAGGGGGAGAACCTCCGCCCTTGTCTGGAATCCCTCGGCGATCTGGCGTCGGAGATCATCGTAGTGGACACCGGGTCCTCCGACGACACGGTGAAGATCGCCGAGGCGCTGCGGGCGAAGGTCGTTCGCTTCGACTGGATCGACGACTTCGCCGCGGCCCGCAACGAGTCGCTCCGGCACGCCACCAGCGACTGGGTTTTCTGGCTGGACGCCGACGACCGGCTGAGTCCAACCGCCGTAGCCCAACTGGGGCGCGCGGCCGTCTCCGGGAAGGCCGACGCCTACGCCTGCCTTGTCAGCAGCCTCGAGCCCGATGGCAGGGTGAACTCGGTCGAGCACGTGCGGCTGTTCCGCAACGGTCTGGGGATCAGCTTCTCCGGAGCCATCCACGAGACCGTGGCCCCCGATCTCGCCCGCCTGGGCCTGCGGCTCGCCGGTACCGACATCGTGGTGCAGCACACCGGGTATCGATCCGTCGAGGTCATTCGGCAGAAGAGCAAACGCAACCTGCCCGTTATCGAGCGCCAGATCGCCATGCACCCCGAGCAGGTCGATCTCCTCTTCTACCGGGGGCACTCTCTCACCAACGTTGGCAGGCTGGAGGAGGGGCTGGCGGACATGCGCGAGTTCCTCGCCCGCTCTCGGTCCCGCAAGGCGTTCCACTACACCCGCTTCCTGGCCTACGCCACCTGCGTTTCCATCCTTGACATCAGAGACGATCGGGCTTCGATGGAGCGGCTCCTGAGACAGGCCCTGGAGGAGTTTCCGGGCCACCCCCACTTCCGGTTCCTGCTCGCTCGCCTGACCCTGCTTCGAGGGCAGCCTGCGGCTGCCCTCCAGTCTCTGCTGGCTACCTATCAGGCGATGCAGCAGCCGGTCCGGGGCATGCGTCCGCCGGATGCGTGGGTGGAATTGGCCATCGCCGAAGCCTCGCGGGCTGTCGGCCAGAAGCAGTCCGCCGTAGAGTGGGCCGAGAGAGCCAGAAAGCACTCACCTGATTGGTCGATGGCCGCCACTTTCCTGGTGCGGCTTTACCTCGACTCCGGCATGGTGGCCGAGGCCGAGAGCCTGTTGGCCGGGCTTCTCTCGTCGACCAGGAGCGCCGAGCCATGGATCATCCTCTCCCAGCTCCGCCGGCAGCAGGGCAGAGTAGAGGAGGCCGTCGCCGCCGTTCGTGAGGCCGAGTCCAGAGGATTGCTGCGCGCGGAACAGGCCAAGAAGCTGCTATCTCGCCTTCGGACCGCGGCCACGCCCGCCGGCTCCACATCTCGGCAGCAGCCCTCCAACGGGGCGATGAGCCAACAGCAGAGGGGGATAGATCTCCTGGGGAGGCGGGATTTCGTCGATGCCGCCCAGTGCTTCGCCGGGGCCATCGACGCCGCACCCAAGGACCCGGTGAATTACCGATACCTGGCGGCCGCACTGAAGGCGCTGGGCAGAGAGAGGGAGGCCATCGAGGCCTGGCTGCTGGCCGACCACTGGGAGGGCCGGCTCTAAGCCGTCACGGGCGGAGGCTCTTCTCCATCGGGTTTCGTTTGAGGCTGCCCGCGAGCTGCCGCGGCAGTCTACCTTGCAGGGAGGCGGCAAGGCGGTTCTGTTGCTCCACCTCGTCCCTCAGCTCCTTGCGCAACACGGGCACGTTCCGTGGGGCCTGGATGCCCAAGCGAACGTAGTCGCCGCTCACCTCCAGGACGGTGATCTCCACATCCCCACCTATGTTGATCGCCTCGCCGCCGCGCCGCGTCAGGATAAGCACTGGGTAGCCTCCTGCCGCTCTCGGGAGCCGTTTCGTCTTCCACCGGCCCGCCCGGACCGGCCCGAGGTCGGGGCATCCAGCATCAACTCCCCCTCGGGAGAGACGGGTAAGGGGTAGCGAACCGGATAGGGGCTCTCCTGCGGGATGATCTGCGTCCCCAGCCCCTCGTCTAGGTTGATGGCCAGGGGCGCTCGCAGGTTGACCGTGGCCGGGGTCCCCTCTGCCGACAGGGTAACGACGGACAGCAGCTTCGTCTGCCGCGCACTCCTCACCTTCAGAAGGGCCCGGTCGTCGCCGGATAGGGACGCGTCGTAGCCGGCGGCCACCAGCAGCGGATCCAGCAGAAGGAACCCCACGTCGGGGTCTTCCACCGCTTGAAGAAGGTATAGCGGCTGCTCCAGTTCAAAGAGGGCGTAGCGGGTGAACTCCTCGAAGCCGATCACGCCCCTCGGGAAGGACAGAAGCTCCTCCTCCGGGACCTCCACTCGCTCGACGGTCTCGCCCAGGACAACAGTGACCTGCACCTTACACCCCCGCCATAGCTATTTCAGGAAATCCAATAGGCTCGGCTGGATAACCCGGGCACCTACGTTCAGCGCGGCCTTGTAGACGTTCTCCTGCATCATCAGCTTCGTCATCACCTCGGCGACGTCGGCGTCCTGCTCTCGGGACAGCATCAACGTTACGTTGGTCTGCATCTCTTTGATGGCATCCTCCGTCTGGTTGATCCGCTCCATCTTGGCGCCGACGGTGCTCCTGACAGCCGGCAGCTCGTCCAGAGCAGTGGTGAGTTGTTCGATCTGGCCGAGAGTCACCGTACCGGAGTTGAGAAGCTGGTCCCGGATACTCAGCATAGCCTGGAGGCCGTTCGTCAGCACCTGGTCGGTGCCAACGGTCACGTTTCCCCAGACGTTTACCCCAAGCTGCACACCCGGGGCGATCTCCAGCTTCATCTCATTGGAATCGCCCCTGTACACTATCGACGGAGTAACCGTGAGCTCTCCGAAGGGCATCGTCCCCGGCCCGACCTGGAACCCTCCGAAGATGTACCTGCCCTCGTGCGTCGTGTTGCCTGCCTGCAGCGCCTCCTGAAGGAAGTTGTCCACCTGCTTGCCCAGCGCCTTCAGGGCATCTTTGTCCAGGGCGTTGGAGGACCCTCGCAGGGAGATGTCGCGGGCGCGCCTCAAGGAGTCGCCTATCTGATTGAGAGCGGTGTCGCTGGCCTCCATCCAGCCCCTGGCGGAGGAGATGTTTCGCTTGTACTGATCGTACTCAGCAGAGGTGGTCCTCAAGGTTAGGGCGCGGCTCACCGCCTGCGGGTCGTCGGAGGGCTTGCGGAGCCTCTTCCCGGAAGACAGCTGATCCTGGAGTTCCGCCAGGTGCTCGCTGTTGTAGTTGATGTTCTGGCGGAGGTTGTCCACCATCATTCGGCTCGTTATGCGCATGCACTCACCCCCTAATCACGGGTTACCGTCCGACGATACCCACGCTGTTGACCAGCTTATCCAGCATCTCGTCCATGGCGTTCATCACTCGAGCGGCCGCTTGGAACGCCCGTTCAAACCGGACCACGTTGGCAGCCTCCTCATCCAGGGAGACCCCCGAGAAGGATTCACGGTTCTTGGTCAGGCGGTCCACCAGGGACTTCTGGTTGGTCACCATGTCGTTCGCCTGCTGCCCGTCCACCCCCAACTTGGCGATCATCGCCCTGTACCAGTCGTTGAGAGAGGCCGTGACGGTCGCCCCGAGAGTGTCGCTCACGATGGAGACCTTGGTGTCCCGCAGCGCATCGGCGATGTCGTTCGCGCGCTGCCCATCGCCGTCCTGTCCAGGGGCTGAGGCTGCCGCGACCAGGTTGGGGTTGGTTCCCAGGTTGGGATTGACCCGGATGTCGGCGGCGCCCGTGCTGGGCGTCGCATCTGCAGACCCGAAGAAGACGCGAGGAGTCGTGTCGACCAGGTTGTATCCGGTGGTGTGTCCCAGGTTGCTGGGGGGCGTACCGTTGTTCACCAGGGTGATCAACTGGGATGCCAGTTGGTCCAGCCGCCAGGTGAAGCTCTGCCCGAAATCCGGATTCCCGTAGCCAGGGCTGAGAGCCGCCAGGGCAGCCGACGAGGGATTCAAGGTGACGTTCCGGGTCTCCAGCAATCCCTTCAGTTCGCTCTCGCCTATTCCTGCGTCCGGATTTGTAGGAGGATTGGAGGGGTCATTCCAATAGACGTGGCCTATGCTGTAGGCACTATTCGGCGCGGGCAGAGCGACCTTTCCATAGCTCAGGCCGTTGACGGTGCCACCCTGCACCAGAGTCTGCTGCGTGCCGCCGCTGCCTGGCAGCCAAACCGTCACCGTCCCGTCATCCTGCTCCTGGTAGCTGACCCCCACGGCACGAGCAAGGTTGTCCAGGACCAGGTCCCTCCGGTCCCTCAGGTCGTTCGCCTGGTCCTGGTGGACCAGGACCTTTGGATCGAGGTCGCTGGCAACCTGGACCTCCACCGCGCCGATACGCTTGTTCAACTCGGCGACGTCCTTCAGCCAACCGTTGACCTCGACCAGCTTCGAGTCGATTTCGGTGTCGGCCTGCTTCTGAAGAGCGACCATCTGTTTGTAATCTCGCTGGATCACGTCGGCCAGCAAGGTTCCGCTCTGAACCAGCGCCACCCGGGCGGCATAGTCCTTGGGACTGGCGGCCAGGTCTTGCCACGCGCCCCAGAACTTCGTGAGCAGGCTGTTGATCCCCTGGTCCGAAGGCTCGTTGAAGAGTGCCTCGATTTGCGCCAGGTAGTCCTGCTTGGTTTCCCAGTAGCCCAGGGAACCCACCTGGCTGCGGACCTGGCTGTCGAGGAACTGGTCCCGCATCCTTCGGATCTCTTTGACGATCACCCCCGTTCCAAGCTGGCCGGCCTGTCCGGCGATAGAGGCCGTGGGCACAGGGAAGGGATCAGCCGCCACCATGTGGGCATCCTGACGGGTGTAGCCCTCGGTGTTGGCATTGGCCACGTTGTGGGCAGTAATGTCCAGCGCCCTTTGCTGTGCCATCAGGGCGCTGACGGCGATATTCAGACCGAAGAAGGTGGAAGTCATTCGCTACCTCGTGCGGGGCTCAAGCGTGGCAATCTACCGCAAGGGTGCCGGCCGCGCTCAGCCGAGGCTGCCCGCTCCACGTATAGCTGTTTCCAGTGCCCGTCGCGCGGCGAAGTTGCCGGATTGAGTCCCTGACGGTCTCCAGCGACTTGCGCATCAACTGGATGTTGCCCTCGTTGGTCTCCCTGAGCCTGGCTACAGACTGGGCCACTCGATGGCGCGTGTCCAGCAGCTCCTCCGCCTCGTTTCCTCCCACTCGGGCAGCCAGCGCCAGCAGGGAGATTTCGGTGGGGAGACCCACTTCGCGAGCCAGCTGGACCGCGACGCCACGCCGCTTCTGCTCCAGCCGGTCCATCTCCGCGATCAGGTCGCTCTTGTCCCGGGTTACGTTCTCCAGGAGATCCACGCTCCCCGCCAGCATCGCCTCTCGCTCTCCTCGAGAGAGCTCCAGCAGCCTGGCGCAGAGACGCTCCTGCTCACGCATAACCGCGATTAGCTCGGAGCACCGATTCGAGCACCGAGCCGAGGATTGCACTGTCGCTTGCTTGAGTGTCATTTCGTCCTCGACGCCAGGAGCGCCTTGGCAATCTCCGCGTAGGACAGTTGATATCTCCCATGCTCGATGGCTGCTCGCAGTTCAGCTACCTTCTCGTCGCGCACGTCGGAGGAATCCCGGACCGCTTCACCCAGCTTCTTCAGAAGCTGGCCCTTATCGGAGATCACGGCCTCATCCGCTCCCGACTGCCGTCGAGCGCCCTCACGCACCCGCCGCTGCGCCTGGTCCAGCTCCTGCGTCCTGTGAGAGTCCCGGACAGTACTGGATTGAGTTGCGCCGCTGCTGGAGATATCCATGCTGCTATTCACCCCCGGAGGACTACCTTGGCCCACCTGATCCCATCACTAATAATCGGCACGCTACCCTAGATCTTTAGGCCTGGCTCCTACGTCACCCGGCCGACTTCGTTGACCGCTTTTCCCAGCAGTTCGTCCTCGGCCTGCAGGATCCTCTGGTTCGCCTGGTACGCCCGGGTTATCGATACCAGATCGGTCATCGCGGAAACCTCGTCCACATTGGACGCTTCCAGGAAGCCCTGCTTTACCGCGGTGTTGGTGGCGGCAACCGGCGGCATGGCATCCTGCGGGTCGGGAGTGTAGAACTCCCGCCCAACCTTGCTCAAGGTCGTCCCGGGCGCGAACTCCACTACCGCCAGGGTTCCAGTGGGCTTGTTATCGACGGTAATGTCCCCGTTGCCCCCGATGGACACCACGTCTCCCTGCAGCACCAGCTCCCGGCCGTCGGCCCCCAGAAGCTGGTACCCCTCCGACGTCACCAGCGTCCCGCCGGCATCACGATAGAGGGGACCGCCACGAAAGAAGAGAGGTCCGTCCGGCGTCCTCACCTGGAGAAAACCGTCGCCCACCAGGGCAACGTCCAGAGGCCTGTGGGTCTCCTCCATCCGCCCCTGGCGGAAGTCGACGGAGACCCTATCGATCACGGTGTCGACCCCCAGGCTGCCCAGCACCCTGGTGGCCGCCGCCAGCTGCAAGGGGCTGCGCGCCACCCTGGTTTCCATCCGGCCCAGGGTCGCCGCAAAACCATCGATTGCCCCATTCTCCTGCTTGAAACTGGGTGTCGTGAGGTTGTCCAGGTTCCGCGCCACGACCTCCTGTCGGGCCAGCTGCGCCCTCATGCCCTCCATGGCCGACTGCACGCCTCGAATCATCGCTAATCCTCCTGCCGGCGCCATATCTGCAACTGCGCCCTCAGCCGCAGGATCGCCCGAGTGTGGAGCTGACACACCCTGGACTCCGACACGCCCATCACTCGGCTGATCTCCCGCATGGTCAGCTCTTCTTTATAGTAGAGGGCTAGCAGCAGCTTCTCCCTATCGCTCAGATGGGAGATCGCCTCTGCCAGGGAGTCCAGCAGGCCTCGCCTCTCGGCCAGAGAGACCGGATCGGGGCTGTTGGGGTCCTCCAGCGTCGACAGCAAGCTGCCAACGTCCCCCTCGCCGTCGCCTCCCATCATGGAGTCCAGCGAGAGGGTAGCGGGACCGATCTCCGTCAGTATCCTGCGGTAGCTGTCCACCTCCATCCCCATTTGCTCGGCCACCTCCCTGTCGGTTGGCAGCCGACCCAGGGCGGTCTGCAGGGCAGTCATGGCCTTTTCGATCTCTCTGGCCTTCTGGCGCACGGAGCGAGAGATGGCGTCCAGGGACCTCAACTGGTCGAGGATCGCGCCCTTGATGCAGGTCACCGCGTAGTTCTCAAATGGAACCCCGCGCCGGGGATCGAAGTGCTCGACGGCTCGAATCAACCCCACCATTCCCGCGCTAAGGACGTCATCCATGTCCAGCACCGGCGGCAGGGCAATGGAGAGCCTTCCTGCCACGTACTTCACGAGAGGAGCGTACTGCAGAATTATGCTTTCCCGAGCCGCTCGATCACCCCTGGTACAGTGAGCCTGCCATAGCTCCTCGGTTACTGCCGTCGCTGCCACTCCATCACCTCCCCTCTACCCCCATAACGCGCCCTGGAAGATGCCGCTCGCCTCCGGCACTGCTGCACATGGCCTACTACTCCTCCTGCGGGCTCTCGGCTTCACGCTGAGGCCGCACTTGCGAGGCTACGCTCGCGATCACACCCAGCGCTGCGAAGAGAGCCAGGGCTGAAAGGCCCCTCGTCATCGCGGTCATCACTGATGCACCACGGAGTAAGGCAACGGCGTTCAAGCCGAAAAAGAAGCCGAGTCCAACGTATAAGGAGAGTGCGATCAGAAGCTTTCCCACCATCGACCTCCTACAAGAGCCCTCTTCGTCGAAGCAGTTGCTGCTGGTACAGAACGAAGCCGATCACCCTGTCCCGCTGATCATCGGGCATATCCCGAAAGGCCACGCCGACCCTCCACTTCTTGATGCCCGCCAGGTCAATCTCGATGCACCGGACCGCCTCGGCCTCGGCTTCGAGGCGTCCGAACCCTCGGGGCAGATCCACCGTAACCTGGACGATAGTGCCCGGGGGGATCGGCCGCCGGCACACGAGCCCCAGTCCGCCGGCACTGATGTTGACGACCAGCGTAGGCCGCTTATCGGGCCCGTCCGTCACATCGCTGTCCACTATCACCATGTCCACCAGCTCAACGCAGGCGTCGACCCGCACGTGCGAGCGCCGTTCGTCCTTCTGCATGTCCCCGACGTCCCGCAGATAGAGAACGGGGAAGGGGCTCTCCGACCGCGCCCCCACGACCGCCCGAAAGTAGTAGCGGGCACTGCCGCGATGAAAATAGGCCGAGACGACAGTATCGACGGGGAGGGCCACGAGGGCTCGCCTCCGCATCGGCATCGACACCACCACCGCGTCCTCCTGAACGTCCTCGATTCGGCTGGGATATCCCTCCGCCTCGGGCCGCTCGTGATGCGCGGCTGACTCTGGAACGATCGTGATCAACTGACCAATCGAAAAGATGTTCGTGTCGACCCGAGTGCCGGTCGAACCCATCGTCCTGCCTCCTGACCTGCTAGCTGTCCTGCCCCAGCGTGACCGTAGCCTCGCACTCGACCTTGAAGTCCGCTGGGACCTCTGCGAAGGAGAGCACCACCATGTTCGGCATCGAACGCTCGGTGAGCCGCTTGAGCGGCAGCCTTATCCGGCCCGAGCAGAGGATCACCGGAAGATAGCCGGCCTCCGTTACTCGCTGGATCTCCATGCCCAGCTGCTGGAGCATCCGGTGGGCTATTCCCGGCTCGAGAGCCACCACCGCCGTCCGATCCGAGGACTGGAGGGCGTTGGCGATCAGCTGCTCTGCCTCCGGGCCAATGGTTATGACGTGCAGGGCGCCATCGGGCGCCTTTAGCTGAGTGCAGATCTCCCGCCCGAGGGCGCGGCGAACCTGCTCGCTCAGAACGTCGGGGTCCCGACTGGCCCGGCCCTCGACGGCCAGGGTCTCTAGAATGGTGCCCAGGTTACGGACGGACACCCGCTCCCTGAGCAGGTTCTGCAGGACCCTGTGGATCTCCCCCGCCGTCAGGATGTTCGGGATCAGCTCTTCTATCACCGCAGCGTGGGCCGTCTTTGCGTTGTCCAGGAGCTGCTGAAGGTCCTGCCGCCCCAGGATCAGGGGCGCAAAGGACTTCACGATCTCGGTGAAGTGGGTGCTGAACACCGATATGGAGTCCACCACCGTGTAGCCCATGGCCTCGGCCTGCTCTCGGTCGGCCTCGCCAATCCAGACGGCGGGCAGGCCGAAGGCGGGATCGGAGGTCTTGACCCCCTCCAGGCCCGTCTCGTCCCAGCCCATCCCCAGGGCCAGGTACCGGCTTGCCATCAGCTCGCCCCGGCCGATCTCCACACCACGCAGCTTCACCAGGTAGGAGTTGGGGCCCAACTGCAGGTTATCCCTTATGCGCACGGTGGGAACCACTATGCCTAGCTCCTGCGCCAACTGCCGGCGAATGGCCGTGATTCGGGCCAGCATACCCCCGGGCTTCTGCTCCACCAGCGGGATCAGCCCGTACCCGATCTCCACCTCCATGGGATCCACCTGGAGAAGCACCGAGGGAGTCTCTTGATCCATCGCATCGCCGGAGGCCTCTTCCTCCTGGGCGATAGGCTCGGCCACCGCTGCCCTGCCCCTGTGCATCATCCAGGCGACACCGCCGAGAACGGCAGCCGCTCCCAGGAAGGGCAGCTTGGGCAGCGAGGGCACCAGGCCGAAAGCCGCCATGATCCCGGCGACGATCCCGAGTACCCTGGGGTTCCCCAGGATCTGGGAAGCCATCTCGTGCCCCAGGTCCGACTCCGAGGCACTTCGAGTTACCACGATACCGGTCGCCGTCGAGATTAGAAGGGCCGGGATCTGGGTTACCAGGCCGTCGCCAACCGTCAAGAGGGTGTACACCCCGACGGCATCCATGAGGCTCATCCCTCGCTGGAGGACCCCTATGACGAAACCGCCCACAATGTTGATCACTATGATGATGATGCCGGCGACGGCGTCGCCCTTGACGAACTTGCTGGCACCATCCATGGCCCCGTAGAAGTCCGCCTCCTGCTCGACGGCTCGCCGCCGCCTGCGAGCATCCTGCTCGGTAATCAAGCCGGCGTTCATGTCCGCGTCGATGCTCATCTGCTTCCCAGGCATGGCGTCCAAGGTAAACCTGGCGGCCACCTCAGCTATGCGGCCCGCACCGTTGGTGATCACCACGAACTGGATGACCACCAGGATGAGAAAGACCACGACGCCGACGACGTAGTTGCCCCCAACGACGAAGTTGCCGAAGGCCTCGATCACCTTGCCGGCTCCACCATTGAGCAAGATCAGCCTGGTGGCCGACACGTTCAGGCCGAGGCGAAAGAGCGTGGTGATCAGCAGCAGGGAAGGGAAAACGGAGAACTCCAAGGGCTCCATGACGTACATGGAAACCAGCAGGATGGTGAGTGCCGTCGCGATGTTCACCACCTGAAGGACGTCCAGCATGGGGGCCGGCAGGGGGATCACCATCATGCCGACGATGCCCACGACCGCCACGGCCAGCAGCACGTCGCTCTGGCCCATCAGCCGGCCCAGCCCTGTATCCCTCTTGGAGCTAACGGAGGTAACAGCCATTCTTGCTTTCCCTCAAACTTGCTGTTCTACCAAGCGCTGAGTGCTGGTACACGACCAAGGCAATCCTCATATGTAGGGCGGCGCCCTGTGCGCCGCCGCCCGGTGCCGTTGTAGGGGTCACCGCCCCTGCCGGCCCGCCCGGCGGCGGGGCAGAGCGCCCCGCCCTACGGCATAGACTTGCCGGATGCACCACTCAGGATCGATCTTCCGGATGACGTAGCCGGTAGATGAAGGCCAGCACCTCGGCCACCGCCTGGTACATCTCGGGTGGGACGGCGTCCCCGATTTCCACAGAGCCGTAAAGGGCTCGAGCCAGGGGCGGGTTCTCCACCACCGGGACGCCATGCTCCTTGGCCACCCGCTTGATCTGCTCGGCGACGAGCATCTGGCCCTTCGCCGTGACCACCGGGGCCTGCATCTTCGAAGGCTTGTATTCGAGAGCCACCGCATAGTGGGTCGGGTTTGTGACCACCACGTCGGCGTTAGGCACGGACTGCATCATCCGGCTGCGCGCGTACTGCCTCTGCAGCGATCGGATCTTCCCCTTTATCTGGGGATTCCCCTCCTGCTGCTTGGCTTCTTCCTTGACCTCTTGTTTGGTCATCTTCAGGCTGCCCTCGTAGGAGCGCTTCTGGTACAGGTAGTCGGCGGCAGCCATCACCAGCAAGGCCATCCCGCACTTCTGGGCGATCTCCAGCATGATGCTGCCCAGCATAGCCAGAGCACCGGTTGGCGACGCCGACTGAAGGCCGACCAGCATCCAGTAGCGCTCTCGGACAACCTGGAACGCCACGAACCCCATCACCGAGATCTTCGCCACGGCCTTGACCAATTCCATGAAGATCCGAGGGGACCAAAGCCGCCGGATCCCCATGATCGGGTTGAGCTTGTTCAGGTCCGGCTTCAATACCTCGGTGCTGAACATGGGACCGACCTGCACGACGTTCGACGTCATTCCCGTTATGGCCACGGCCAGCACCACAGGGGCAACCACCAGCACGCTGTTGGCCAGCAGGGTCATGGCCAGGGACAGCACCGCTTCAGGACGCTCCCCTCGCAGCGCTATTTGGCGAAAGGATTCTCGGCTCACTGTGGCGTAGGCATTCACCAGATCGGGAGCCTTCGAGGTGAGCATCCACATCCCGACGAACAGGGCCGCCACGGAGGTAATCTCCATGCTTCTCGCGACCTGACCCTTGCTCCGCGCCTCGGAGCGCCTTTTCCCTGTAGCCTTTTCCGTCCTGTTGTCGCCGGCCATTGCCTACCTACCTACCTACCTACCGCAGTATCCCGGCGACGGCCGAGGCCACGCTCTGAGTCAAGCTGCCCACCCCACTGACGGTCAGCGGCGTCAAGGCCACCAGGGTCAGGAACCCAACCACCATCTTCACGGGAAGCCCTACGGCGAAAATGTTCATCTGCGGGATCGACCGCACCACCAGCGCCATGGCGCAGTCCGCCAACAACATCGTTCCCACTACCGGCAACGCCAGCCGAAGGGCCATGCCAAAGGCCAGAGCGCTGAGAGCGACCAGCCGGTCGCCCACCACCGGGTCCGGTCCGTAGATCCCCACCGGAGCCAGCTGGAAGCTCTGGCTAAGCCCCGTTATCAGGGCGTGGTGTCCCCCCAGGTTGAGAAAGATCACCACCGCCATCATGCTGTAGAGAGTCTCCAAGAAACCGGAACTCTGGGCCGACAGCGGGTCCACGGTATTGGAGAAGGTGAACCCGATCTGCACGCCCACGATCTGTGCGGCCATTTGGATAGCCGAGAATAGGAGGGTCGCGGCGAAGCCCAGCAGCAAGCCGATCACTACTTCTCGGGCCACCGATATCATGACGGTCAGCCAGTTGGTGAAGAGAGGCTCCGAGACCGTCTGCAGTGGCGTCAGAAGCACTGCCAGCAGTACGGCGAGACCGATCTTCACCTGGGAGGGGATCGGCCTGGCTCCCAAGACCGGCGCCACCATCACCATGGCGGCTGTCCGCACCAGGACCAGCAGGAAGATATCCCAATGGCCGACCGAGACGCTGAGAGACAACGGTTTCTCCTAGTGGGCGTAATTGGGCAGCGAGGACAGCAGGTTCGCGGTGTAAACGATCAGGTTATTCATCACCCAGGGGCCAAAGAGCACCCCCGCGACGCCGACGGCGAGCACCTTGGGCACGAAGCTGAGGGTCATCTCCTGGATCTGCGTCGCCGCCTGGAAGACGCTCACCAGCACCCCCACCACCAGGCTGATGCCGAGCAAGGGCATGGCCGTCACCAGGGTGACGGTGAAGGCGTCTTTGCTCAGCTGCATGATCATGTTCTGGGTCATCCGTTCCTCCTACGCGAAGCTTCTGACCAGAGAGCCCACCACCAGGTACCACCCGTCGACCATCACGAACAGCAGCAGCTTGAAGGGAAGAGAGATCATGGCCGGCGGCAGCATCATCATGCCCATGGACATCAGGGTGCTGGAGATCACCATGTCGATCACCAGGAACGGGATGAAGATGATGAAGCCCATCTGAAAAGCGGTCTTCAGCTCGCTGATGACGAAGGCCGGTATCAAGACGTGTGTGGGAACGTCGTCGGGCTGGTTGGGACGGTCGAGACGAGCCAGTTGAACGAAGAGGGATAGATCCTTCTCCCGGGTCTGCTTCAGCATGAACTCTCGAACGGGCCGTTGTGCCCTATCCAGCGCCACCTCCTGCGAGAGGCTGCCCTGCATGTAGGGCTGCAGCGCATCCTTGTTAACGGCATCCATCGTCGGCATCATCACGAACAGGCTGAGGAATAGCGCCAGTCCCAACAGCACCTGGTTGGGGGGCATCATCGGAACGCCCAGGGCGCTGCGTATGAAGCCGAGAACCACGACGATGCGGGTGAAGGATGTAACCATCACCAGCAGCGCCGGAGCCAGAGAGAGGATCGTGAGCATGGCCACCAGCTGGATCGCCAGGCTCACGTCGTTGGGATCTTTCGACCCGTCCACGCCGACGTCGACCGCCCCTCGAGCTCCATCTATGGCAACGCTCAGCTTGGGAACCCCGCCGGCGGAGGCTGGCGCCGTCGCACAACCGGCAAGTGCCAGCGCCACAGCCAACAGGGTCACTATCACCAGAACCCTGGTGAGGGGCTTCAGCCGCCCCCTGCTAAGCCACTTCATTCAACTTCTCCAGTGCCGGAGTCTGACTCGCCCCCCCTGCTGAAGGGTCGCCTCTTCAGCCGCGCCGGAAGCGAGCCTGCCACGTCTATAGCCTTTCGCAGATGACGCTCGAAGCTGTCGGGTGTGTCCACGGCTTCCGGCTCCGCCGCCGGATCCATCGACCCCACTTCGGCCAGCAGCGACACCTGCTGAGAGGTTGCCCCGATCAGCAGCATCTTGCCGCCGACCCCGATCAGGTGCACCGACCGGCCGGGGCCCAGCTGAGTGCTTTGAACCACCAGAAGGGAGGGACCTCGCTGCAGAACCCCGCTCTTTCCGTAGTACCGCCGTATGGCCCACAGCGCGGCATACAGCAGCGCCAACACCAGGGCTGTCTTTACGGCCACGTCCCAGATCAGATCCAAAGGCATGTCCACGGCAGGTGCCCCTTACCTCAGCGAGTTGAGTCGCTTCTCGGGAGTGACTATGTCGGTGACGCGCACGCCGAAGTTCTCGTCGACGACGACGACCTCTCCGCGGGCGATCAGCTTCTCGTTGGCCACTATGTCGACGGGCTCGCCGGCCATCTTGTCCAACTCGACCACCGACCCCTGTCCCAGCCCCAGCACATCCCGGATCGTCATACTCGTCTTGCCCAGCACCACCGAGATCCGCAGAGGCACGTCCAGCAGGAGATCGATGGCGTTCGACTGCTTCTGTCCTCCCAGGTCATCGAAGGAGGCAAACTGGGCCGGATTTACCTTTGCGCCTTCCTCTTCGTTCTCCACAGACGATCCTCCCTATTAAGCCGCCGGCTTCTGTCCGGCAGTCCCAGCTCCTCAGACGGCGACGTCCTGGCCGACTTGCTCGGGCACTTCCAGATCTTCAACCTTCCCCACGATTTGAACGGCAAGCCTGTTCCCGACCATGCCAGGACGAGCCACGAACTTTCGGCGGCTGCCGATGACTACGTCCAGGGGCGTGCCCATAGTCCGATCCATGAGAACCACGTCCCCCTCCTTCAGATCCATCAGGTCCTGCACCGTCACCATGGTGCTGCCCAGCTCCACCATCACGTCGATGTTCACCTTGTCCAGGCCCTGGCGAAGCGACTCCATCTGCTGCTTCGCTGCGCCCCGCCGGGCGCTGGCAAACCACAACTGAGCCGTCAACTTGGGAAGAACCGGCTCCAGGGCGACGTAGGGAAGGCAGAGGGTGACGGTCCCCGAGTTCTGGCCGATACTCACCTCGAGAGCAATGACCACCACCGGGTCGCTGCGCAGCGCCACCTGAACGTACCTCGGGTCCAACACCACGTCTCGGATGGCCGGCTGGAGATCGACGACCCTGCTCCACGCCTCCGTCAGTCCGCGCAGCATGTTGTTGACGAATGCCTGCAACAACGCCAGCTCGATCTCGGTAGGGGTTCGCGCGGTATCCGGCGAAAGGCCCGTGCCGCCCAACAACCGATCCACGGCGGTGACGGCGGCCACACGGTCCAGCCCAATCAGCACACTCCCGGGGAGTGGATCCATGCTGAGAATGTGCAGGATGGTATCGGGTGGCATGCGCTCCACGTATTCCCCGTACACGCCCTGCTCGATAGAGACCAGGTTCAGTTGAACGGCAGTCCTGAGGTAAACGGAAAGGGACGAGCTTGCCAGCCTCCCAAAGGTCTCGTGGATCAGCTGGAGGGTTCGCATCTGATCCTTGGAAAGCTTGTCCGGCCGCCGAAAGTCGTAGGTCTTGATGACCTTCCAGCGCTCTTCAGGCGGCGTCTCCGTCGCTTCGCCCTCGGTAGCCAGCTTCGATAGAAGAGCGTCAATCTCCGATTGGGAGAGCTCTCTTGCGTCAAACCCTGCATCCATGCCGCCCGCCATTCGCCTTACCTACTGCATCACAAACTGAGTGAAGTAGACGTTGCTGACCTGCTCACCACCCAGGAGGCGGTTGAGGGAATCCTTGATGTCGTTCTTCAGCCGCTGCTTCCCTTCAGGGGTAGAGATGTCGCTGGGGCTGCGCGCGGCCAGAATGCTGATGATGGCGTCGTCTATCAGCGGAGCCTGGGGCGCCAGCGTTTTCTCGAACTCCGCCTGTTTGACCTTCCGCTCCTCCGGGCCGGCCTTCTTCAACTCGGCCGCACCGGTGGTGAACTCTATTGAAAGGCCAACCTTCAGATAGCGGCGCCCAGTGGGATCCGCCAGGTTCACCACCCGATCCTTCAGCACGTACATGAGCCCGGGGCCCCCCGAGCCGAGCGACTTCTCCTCGGCCGCTGAGCTCGGGCTGGCGTTCGCCCGCCCGGCGCCTGAGGAGGACCCCAGGAAATAGGCCCCCCCAACCAGCAGGACGACCCCGAGCCCGGCTGCGACGCCGATGATGCTACCTCGTCTCACCCGCACTTCCATTCTCCTTCTCCGGCGTGGCCGCAGGCTTCGCTGCCTCTGCACTACCCGAAGCCGTGCCCGTCGACGCCACCGGCATGTTCAAGATCACGATCTCCGATCGTCGGTTCCGGGCGCGTCCTCTAGGCGAATCGTTGGCGACCGCCGGTTGAAACTGGGAAAAGGCCACCGCCGACAGGCGGCTGGGCTCTACCCCCTCTATCTCCGTCAGGTACCTGACTACGGCCACAGCCCTGGCCCCGGACAACTCCCAGTTGGAGGGATACTCCGTCCCGCTGGGAGGCACGTCGTCGGTGTGGCCCTCGACCCGCACGGGGTTCGGCAGGCGGTGCAGCACTCTCCCCACGGCCTGCAGCAGCTTGACGGCGTCGGGGCGCAGGTCCGCCCGGCCTGAAGAAAAGAGCAGATTGCCGGACACGCTGATGGCGATGCCATCCTCCCGAGCGCTGACGCTCACCTTGTCCGCGAGATACTCGTCCTGCATCACCGATCCCATCTCGTTGAAGACGGTGTCGAGTTCGCTGGAAGCCGCGGACATCTCCTCGGCGCTGGCTTCCTCCGAAGAGATGCCCATGGTCTGCTCCAGGATCGACGCACTCGGGTCTCCCTGGAGCACCCCCACGTTGAAGGCCTTCTTCATGGCCGACGAGAACTTGGAGAACTTCTGGACGTCGGCGCTCGAGATGCCGTACATGATGACGAAGAAGGCCAGCAGCAGCGTGATCAGGTCCGAGTAGGTGAGCAGCCACCGGTCCGAGTTGTCTTTCTTAGGCCGTTTGGAAGTCCTCACGTACCCCGCCTGTTGCCGCATCGCTCTCCTGCTCCTTAGGCGGCTCGGCCTTCCCCTCTTTCGGCAGGTAGGGCTCCAACCGCTCCTGCAGTATCCTGGGGTTCTCCCCGGACTGGATCGAGGCAAGGCCCTCCAAGATCATCTCGTCCAGAAGTTGTCCCCCTTCGGCCTGCTTCTTCAGCTTGGTTCCCAGGGGGAGCCAAATCAGGTTGGCGGAGCCCACACCGTAGAAGGTGGCGATGAAGGCAACGGCGATGGCTTCGCCCAGGTGGGAGGGATCGCTCATCTTGCTGAGGACGTTCACCAGCCCCATGACGGTGCCGATGATCCCCATGGTAGGGGCAAACCCACCCATCGCATCCAGCATGCCGGCCTCGTTTTCCACCTCACGGTCTCGCACCGCCATGTCGGAGAGCAGAACGCTTCTCACCAACTCCGGGTCGGTGCCGTCCACGACCAGCATCACGCCCTTCCGCAACAGTGGGTTGTCCAGCTTGGGCAGCTCCTCCTCCAGGGCTAGCAGTCCCTCCCGCCTGGCCCGTTCCGACAGGTCGACCAGGGTATTGGCCACCTGCACGGGCTGCGGCGCCTTGTTGACGAAGGTCCTGCCGATCACCTTCGGCAGCCTCCTTAGGGTGGAGCCAGGATGGCTGACCATGGTGGCACCGAAGGTCCCACCGAAGACTATGAGGAACGCTGAGGGCTTCGCGAAGGCAAGGAGGTTCCCGTCCTCCATCAGAAGGCCCCCGATCAGGGCACCAAAGCCCAGCAGCAGTCCAACGACAGTGGTAATGTTCACCGGCAGACCTCGTTAGCGAAGTCGTGATCGCTGGACCTCTCTGGAAGAAGAGGGCCGATCCTCTGCCTGAGCAGCGGGCACTGGTGCACCTTCTGTCGATATGCCACCACCCGGTCGACTATCTCCTCCACGGACTCCCTGACCACCAGTTTGTGGTTGTTGACGAGCGAAATCACCGTATCTGGAGTGTGTTCCACCGACTCCAGCAGTTCGCAATTGATAGTGAGCTCCGAGCCATCCAGCCGCGTGACTACGATCACCCTCGCCTACCCGTCTAGGCCGATCATTCCGGCCTGGATCGCGTGCCTTACCAATCCGGTACGGCCGCGGACGTTCAGCTTATTGCAGATGTTTGCCTCGTGGGCCTCGACGGTCTTGACGCTGAGGCACAGTTGGCTCGCGATCTCACGGTTGGTGAAGCCCTCGCCCACCAGCTGAAGCAGCTCCCTCTCCCGGCTGGTGAGCAGGTCCGGCGAACCACTGTCCTCGCGGGTTCGCCAGCGCCGCACGTATTGGTCCAGAGGGCGCCCATCGAGGCTTGGGGTCAGGTAGGAGTAACCGGCGTGGACTTTCCGAAGGGCAACCGTCAGCTCCTGGAAGTCCGATTCCTTCAGCAGGTACCCAGCAACTCCGGCGTCCAGCGTTCTCAACAGCAGGGGCTCCTCACCCCGGGAGGCCAGCAAGATCACCCTCGTCGAGATCTTGGCCCTCCGGAGTCGCCGGCTCACCTCCAGGCCATTCAACAGAGGAAGGCCCAGGTCTACCAGGGCGATCTCCGGCGCGCTCTGCTCGATAGCCTTTAGCGCTTCCCTCCCGTCGGAGGCCTCGCCGACGACCTCGAAAGCCCCGTCCATCTCCAGCACCGTCCGAAGGGTTTGCCGGAACAGGGTGTGGTCGTCAGCGATGAATAACCGGATGCGCGCATTGGCGCGACGAGGCTGGATCGCGTGCATAAAGGTCGGAGGTGTCGCCATTCGAGGGGCGATCAACTCTGCGGTACTCAACACAATCTCCTCCCTTCGTCGCAGTGTCGTAGTTGCCGGCTTCTAGGGTTTTCCCTGAGGCCAGCGTCACGATACCCCCAGGAAGAAAGGAGGTTCAGGGCCTATGGTCCTGGATTCGGGGGTCCATCGGGCACCTGAATTCGAAGAAGAAGGTCACAGGGCAGCAGGGACTGGTGGGGAAGCTGTCGAGAGGGCTGAGGGGATTGACCTGGCTGTGGGCGAGGACGAGGCCCCGCCCTACGCCGTTTTCCGACCACGGCGATCCGCCGAGGCAGCAGGACGCGATGCTCCGGAACTCACGTGCTCTCCTGCTCGGCCAGAAGCCCATGCCTCAGGGCGTAGATGGCGGCCTGGACACGGTCGTTGATCTGGAGCTTCTGGAATATGGTGGAGAGGTAGTTCTTGACGGTCTTCTCCGCCAGACAGAGTTGGCGGCCGATCTCTTTGTTGCTCATCCCCATGGCGAGCAGCCTCAAGATCTCCAGCTCCTTGGGCGTAAGCCCGCCCACCCCCTGGTCCGGCTCGACCTGGCTGGCCAACCGCCGGAACTCCTTTAACACCGTGGTAGTCATCCGAGGGTCAACCAGCGAAGCTCCCCGGGCCACCATGCGGATAGCGAAAACGAGATCCGAGGGCTTGGCATCCTTGAGCAGGTAGCCCCGGGCGCCAGCTCTCATGGCATCGAAAACGTACTGGTCCTGCCGGTGCATGGTGAGGACGATGATGCCCGTATCCGGCCTCTCCTCCAGGACCTGGCCGATAGCGGTGACCCCGCCAACCACAGGCATGTTTATGTCCATCAACACGACGTCGGGCAACAGGTCCCGGGCCTTGGATACGGCCTCGATCCCATCGCAAGCCTCGCCGGCCACCTCGATGTCCCGTTCCATTTCCAGGAGCTGCCGCAGCCCTTCACGGAACAGGGTGTGATCGTCGGCGATAAGGACTCTCACCTTCCTCATGAGGGGTCCTCCGTGGGGAGATGCTGGAGCGCTCCGGCGCGCCGGCGGGTGGAGCGAACATCATAATACCATGGACTGCAACAGGATCAAGAACCTTGTCCCCTTCTTTCCTTAGGTGTACTATCTTCCCCACTGTTGACGTCAGGGGGATGAAATGGCAGGCAATCAGGAGGAGGGCCCCGTGCTGCGCCCGGGGGTTCACAGCAGGGAAGCTGTGGAGGCCATCCTGAGCGCCACCGCCATCCTGGCCGAACACGCCGCCCTCTACGCCACCACCCCCGCGGACCCCTCTCGCCTGGCCCTGGTCGGGCAGCGAGGCAATCCGCGCCGCACCCGACCGGCCGGAGACGGCAGTGCCCCGCTCCCAGAGCGGGCTCTCGCGTCCGGGCAGATCGAGCCCACGCCACTCCCCACGGATGCTACTGCCATCGCCCTGCCGATCAAGCTGGGGCAGGACACGGTTGCCGTGCTTCACCTGGACCGTGGTGACGGGCCGGCTTTCTCTTCGGCCGAGCTGGCGGCGGCCCGGGCCCTCACCACGGTCGCCGGACCTCTCGTCCGCCTCGACCAGCTTCACCTGGCCTCGCAGGAACTGGTGGTCCAGGAGGAGAGAAACCGGATCGCCCGCGAGATCCACGATGGTGTCTCCCAGAATCTTGCCCTTCTGATGCTGAAGATGGAGATCATCTCCCGCCTGGCTGACAGCGATCCCCCCAGGATGAGGGTGGAGCTGCGAAAGGTCATGTCCATCCTGGAAACCAGCGTGCAGGAGCTGCGGAGATCCATCTACACCCTGCGCTCCCCGGACCTGGCGAGGCTCGGCTTCGTGCCGGCACTGAAGCGGCTGGCCCACGACTTCGCCGAGCAGACCAACGTCGATCTCACCTTCTCGGCGCCCCTGGATCTGACCCTTCCGGCCGAGACGCAATCCGCCCTCTTTGGCGTGGTGCAGGAGAGGCTGGACGCGGTGGGCAAGGCGGGCACCGCCACCAAGGTCACCCTGAAGCTGGAGGCGGCCCAGGAGCAGCTTCTGATCCACCTGGTCGACAACGGTCAGCAGGCTCCACCCCTTCCCATGGAGGATGGCACCCCGAGCCCTCAGTGGAAAGAGAAGCTCCAGGAACGGGTCCGCCCCTTTGGAGGGACCGTTCGCGTCCTGTCCCATCCCCCGGTCACCAGGGTTCAAGTCCGGATCCCGTGCCTCTAGATTCGCCCCGCTGCCCGAAATTCCAGGTTTCGCACCTCTAAGGGACCAGCGTCTCCGGACAACTCGGGACCTTTGGCCATATTGCTGCTCCCAAAGCTGCCGATAATTAATAGTGGCGTCTACTGACACCATTCCGGTGGGAGCAGCCTGTGCACCTCAACAGCACGACCGCGTGGCGCAGGGCCATCCCAACACGAAGCCTCAAGGAACCGTGGGTTCCCCGGTTGGCCACGGCTGGGGTCTTCCTGGCCTTTTTCCTGCTGGCTCTTCTCGCCTTTGCACTGCTACTGCCCGACAACGGCGTCTCGGCCCTGCGCCTCATGGCCGTTGTGGGTCTATCGGCAGGGCTGGGGGCCGCGGTTCGCTCCAGTGAAGGCGCGGCTGCCCTGAAGAATGCGGCCTTGGTGGCCATCAGCGGCGACGTCAAAGCGCTGCAATCGAGGATCTCGGAGCTGGAATGGTGGCATTCCCGGCTCGACCTGTACGCCAGGGACCTGGCGCGCACCCACCAGGAGCTCGATCAAGCGCGCTCGACCATCGACGAGACCAGCATGGCTACCCTGGAGACCCTGGCCAGCGCGGTGGATGCTCGAGACCCCAACACCTACGGCCACTGCCGCCGGGTGGCGGAGCTGGCCTCGATGCTCGCGCAGGAGATGGGGATGGACGATGCCAACCGGGAGACCCTCGTAAGGGCCGCTCTACTCCACGATATCGGCAAGTTGGGGGTCCCCGACAGCACCCTGCGAAAGACCACCCCCCTCAACAGGGAGGACTCCGCAGCCCTCAGGCAGCATCCCGACATCGGTTACAGGATGCTGTCGGGCCTCCATTTTCTCGGCGAGGGGCTCGCGGCCATCCGTTACCACCACGAGCGGTTCGACGGCAGTGGCTATCCCCACGGTCTGGCCGGCGAGCAGATCCCGCAAATGGCTCGAATCCTGGCGGTGGCGGATGCCTACGACGCAATCACCTCGGATCGTCCCTACCGGCTGGGACGCCCCAAGACCCAGGCAGTCGAGGAAGTCCTCCGTTGCTCGGGTACACACTTCGACCCGGCAGTCGTGGCAGCACTCCTCCGCGTCTTGGGCCGACCCTCTTGGGCTGCACTGGAGGCGAACTCTTCTCGTGCAGAGCCACCGGCAGAAAGCCCTCGCGGCCTGGTAACCTATCCTGGCTCTGAGACGGTGGCTCCTCTCGTGGGTCCCTCGCGACGGCCCAACCTCGGACGGCTTGGCCGCACCGCCGTCGCTTCGCGATCGCGTTCGGCAGGTCGAAGGATGGATCTACCTAT
>JAJZQR010000311.1 GCA_021806765.1 Chloroflexota bacterium
TGCGTAGCGCCTCCCCCGGGTCGGGGCGCGTGAAGTGGAAGCCATCCTCACCGAGGCGGAAGATGTCGAACAGCGCGAGGTACGCCTCGACCGCGACCGGGAACTGCCCGGCGCGGTACAGGCTGTCGGCGGCGGCGAAGAGGTCGTCCATCTCGTCAATCCAACTGTCGTCGCCATAGCCACGGTGGCTGTGGTATTCAGGGTCGTAGCCCACCCCGCCCTGGACGTAAACGTCGTTGGCGATGTCGTCGCGCAGGGCCTCGATGCTGGCGAGGAGGTCCTCGCCGTCTTCCAGGCCCATCGCCTTGGCAACCAGGGGGCGCGGCCCACGCGTCACGAGCTCCAGGAAGCGAGTCTGCTGCTTCTCGTCCAGTTCGGCAAGGAAGTCGCCGACCAGCGCGATCGCTTCTTCGAGGGTGTAGTGCCGTAACTGGGCGGCTATGTCATCCAAGCGACTCATCACGTTTGCCTGACCTCATTCCCTCCAAGAACAGGTGAACCGTCACGGTGCGCTTCACCCGATCAGCAGCCGATCCCTCGCCCGGACGCGATCGCGGAGGAGATCGAGGATCTCCTCCAGAACAATCGCCCTTCTTGTTGGCAGAGGTCGCTCATTTACCGTCCCGTCACGGTTCGACGGCCCACAGTTGATTCTAGCGCACCGCACGATGAGGTGCGACAGCATCGTTTCCATCGCCGCTCGCATCACTGGCATCCCCGTTCCACGTGGGACTCCCTTGCGCAGGGCTACCTGGTCGGCACCTGCCTGCTTCGAGTCCACGGGTTACGGGATTGCGCGGCAACGACCGGAAGGCATTGCGCCCAACAGGCCAGGGCTGTACGCTACGGTTGCCTGGTGAAACGGAAGTGGGCTCCGGTGAAGACCGACTCACCAGGGATAACCAGGTGGGGTGGCGACGGGTGACCGTTGGGGGAAGCCTCCGGGCTTCCCCACCCACTCAACCCCCTGTCACCCAGAGCTATCCCCCGATGCCTGAGAAAACTTCGGGGGCTCTGCCCCGAGCCCCCGAGATGAGGCGGGAAACCCAGCAGACTCGACCTGTCACGAATCCAGGAGCGTCATGATTCTCCGAGCTGACCTTCCCCGGCCCTCTTGGTGGTTAGACTCGGAGCACGGGTCGGCCTTCACTTCAACGCCTTCAGCATCGGCACCAGCTTGTGCTTCTGCCCATGGCGCTCCAGCAACCCGGCCAGGTAGCTCTGCCACTCCTTCTCCTGCCCCCCGGCCAGGTAGGCGCTCCGGGCCTTGCGGAGCCAGTTCGCGGCGGCGCCGTAGTACTGTGCCTTCCCCCCGTCCATGATCGGCTCGGCTTGCTGGCTACACGTCTGGATGACCCACTCCGGGTGAGAGGCGATGGCCGCGTCCGCTACCCGCTCCACCAGGGTGTGAGTCGCTCCCCCTGACACCGCGGCGATGGCGTCCTCGATCAGACCCTCGTGCAGGAACACCTCCACCGGACCCTGGGGGTAGTAGCCCTTCGTCTGGCGCAGCAGTTCTAGCAGCTCGGGCCGCAGGATGGTCCACTGCTCCCCGGCCAGCTCCCGTGCCTTCAGGTACGACGCGAGGCTCTGCTCCCCCCCGAAGGCAATCCTGGCCGCCGCCAGCGCCTGCCCTAATCTCCCCATCCCGACGGCCAGGTCGCGGAGCCAGGCCGCCAGCTCGGCTTTGCGACCTTCCAGGGAGAGGCCGTGCTGGGCAATTTGCAGGGCGCGTTCCGACTCCCCCCGCTCCCGCAGCGCCCTCGCCAGGGCGAGCGCCTCCGCCGCCGTTAGCAGGTAGCGCAGCCCGTACTCCACGGCCTCCGCCGACCGACCCAGTCGCACCAGCATGGTGACATATCGCCCCGCTTGTCCCTCGGCCCGGGCCAGGTAGAGGTACTCCTGGTACCGCCCCCGCCGCTCCAGGAGGTTGAGCCGGGCGGTGGCGAGCTCGTCGGCGTACTCCGAGGCTTCCGCCTCCCGTTCCTTTGATTCCAGGATCTCGCCCCGCAGGATTTGTTGAACTCGGGGATCGTCCCAGCCCTGATCGGCGGCCTCTATCGCCACCCCGAAGCCATCGCCGTCACCGTACGCGGCGATCTCTCCCTGCCAGCCTTCCAGCTTCTCGGCCCAGGCCCGGCGCTCCTCCGGACTCAGATCGGCGCTCAGGAGGGCCTCGGTCCAGACGGTACCCAGGTCCTCGAAGAAGGCGCTCGCGTCTCCGTCGGAGTCGTCCAGCGACTCCCAGCCTGCCAGGTACTCCTGAGTGATGGCCTCCAGTACGACCAGGGCGTTCCACCCGTCGTCAGCCTCGATCAGATCCCGGGCCTGACGCAGCACGCCTCGAACCCCCTCCACCACGGCACTCTGCTCGTAGTAAGCCTCCGTGCCGGTCATTCGGTCCAGGCTGTGTAGAAGCTGGCGAACCAGCCGTCGAAAGGGCTGCGGGTCCACGGGCGCTCGATCGGGCTGGGCCCGGCCCTCCGGCGTGGGCGCTGGGGCCGCGGGGGACGCAGCCCTGAACACTGCAACCCTGGCCTCGATCACGTTGGACAGACGGGGATCCTGCTCTGCCAGTTCCAGTAGCAGCCTCTGAAGCTGGTCTCGGTCCAGCCCTGCCAGCAGATCCTCCAGAGGCTGGCGCTCCTCGACCCTCTCTGGCTCGTTCAGGCAGGCCAGCAGGGCGGCGACGATGTGTTTGCACCAGCCGCCCCGGTCGTAGGGGCAACTGCAGGTGGCGTCGACGACGCCTTCCTCGTCGAAGTCGACTCGAACGGCGTAGGCCTCGGGCGCACTCCCCGCGACATCCGCCTCCAGGGCGTTGCCGCGGTGGGCCAGGGATAGCACCGCCCCCTCGTCGTGGTACTCCTGGCCCCGCCGAAACGACTCGGCGGAGGCCTCCTCTCTGATGGCATCCTCGGTCAGGCCGGGCAGCTCCATACGTCCACCTCCCTGCCAAGCGGCGCACCGACACGGCGGCGGCCGCCCAATTCCCCCCGGGCCCGGGCCACAAGCGCGTTGGCGGCGCCGGAGAGTTGGCCGCTCAACGAGAGTGATTCTACATTGTCGAGAGCCACGATGCTCCCGCGCAGTCGCCGGGACGCATCGACCGCATAGCGCCCACTGCTAGACCTCGGTGCAGAGGATCTCCCCACCTGCGACAGAGGAAGTGGCCAGCCGCCACTGCCCGCGCAAGCACCGGAGACGTTAACCGTGAGTATTGACATTTGCCGTATCTGGCGCGATAATCGGTGCGAAGCAGGATGGAGGTGGTGGGTCGGTGTCGTACAGGCGAGTTCGGGAGCAGGGGATCGTCTTCTACTTCAAGTACGACGACCAGCACTCTGAGCTCCTGCACATCTACGTGCGGCACTTGACCGACATAGATGACGCTCTGGACGTCTTCTTCGACCCCGATCGCCAGGACAAGTGGAACGAGGAACATCAGCGGTGGGAGTCCCAGTCGTCCTCCCACATGCTGTACTGGATCTGGCTGGAGGAGGGGAAGAAGGTGCTTGTGATCACCTGCTTCACGCTGTGAGGGGTGCCTGATGAACGCCAAACGACGAGACTACGAGGAACTGCCTGACGAGGAGCTGCCACCTGAGGTGGACACGAAGGCTCGTGCCCTGATCGACCAGGCGGAGCGGGAGATCGAGGAGACCAGGGTCAACTTCCGCTGGGGGAAGGTTCAGGTGGACACCGTTAAGCGGGCGGCCGCCCTGGCCGGAGTCCCCTACCAGACCTACATCAAGCAGATCGTGTTCCGCCAGGCGGTGGCGGACCTGCGGGCGGCGGAGGGTGTGGTCAAAGCGTCTTGACCCCCATATTCCACATAAGTTCGACGCGGTTCAAGTTGAAGGACATGGGGTTGCCTCCTCGAACTGCTTACGAGTGAGTGGTGTTGCCAGCGGTGACACCACCGGCCGGAAGCTCGCGGTGGGCGGACAGTCTCCTCAGGCGGCGCGGCGACTGCGACCCAGGGCCTCGCCCATGGCCCGAAGCAATCGCGCCAGGTCGCCGACCTCCAGTTCGGTGAAGGCCCGCCCGGCCTTCTTCGCCGCGTGCTGGCGCGTCGCGGCCTCGTCCAGGCCCAACTGGGCGCCCATGGCGAGGACGGCCATACGGAGGTCGGCAAGCTCGCGGCCGGCAGTGGCGTGGGCCGGGTTGGCGCGATCGTAGAGGGCGTTTCCGAATTGGTCGCCGTACTGGCGCAGGGCGCGCTTCATGGCGTCGGTGACGGCAGCCTTGATGGCCGTGTCGTGGGCCTCGGGGCTGTCGTCGGCGGTGAAAGCGCAGCCGACGTCGGACCTGGGCTCGCAGCCCCGGACGTGCACCCTTACGCTGGCCCAGTACATCCCGACTGTCGAGACCTCACCCGATCCCTTGTGGGTGCGAGTCAGCTCCCGGTAGCCCACCGGCCCGACCAGCTCGGCGCCCCAGCGACCGTGGCCGAAGATGCGATTGGCCTGGTTGATTGCCTGGTAGCCCTCGAGGTAGGGGACCATCTGCCCCTTGCCGCCTCGGCGATGGGCGATCAGCTTCTTATCGAGGGTGGAGTCCAGGAGGGGGAGGACCCGGTCGCGCAGGGGCTCGACCGGGTCGCTCGGGTCACTGCGGAGCTGCCCGGCTTGGGCTCTAGCGTCTTCTCTCATATCCTGCTGTTCCGATATCATGCCGCCAGCCCCAGTTCCTGTCGCTCGAGGAGCCGGGTGAAGGTAGCGCGGCCGTCGGCGCGAAGGGCTAGCTCGGCCACGTCCTTCACGTCGGGCGGCGTCATCGGCACCGCCCGGTCTCCCAGGGCCTCGACCAGCTTCTCCGTTGCCGCGCGCCCCGCCCCGTCGTTGTCCAGAGCCAGGTAGAGGCGCTCGAAGCGGGATAGCGCCCGCAGGGGCGTCGGACGAGACGTGCGTTCCGACCAGGGCTAGGGCGGGGACGCCCCAGGAGCGGAGCGTTAGCCAGTCGAAGACGCCCTCGACCAGCCAGACGGCGCGCTGGCTAGATGCCGCCTCCCAGCCCAGCAGCGGCTTGCGGCCCGGAAGTCCCAGGTACTTGGGACCGTCCTCTCCGGAACCGACGAGGCGGCCCACCAGCCAGATCGGCTGGCCGGCTCGGATCTCCGGCACGACGATCCGACCCGCCAAACACTCCCGGCCGTCGCGCCCCAGCAGCCCGACTCGCAGGGCTGCCTGGGCAGGCAGGTGACGCCAGCGGAGGTAGGCGGAAGCAGTACCAGCTCTGAGTAGCCGGGTAGACGTACAGGTTCGGCCGCCCGCCGTCGTTGTGGAAGGGGCAGCGGCCGGTCAGGGTCCGACCGCTCGGTCGCAGCTCGATGCCGTAGCGGGCTACTATCTCCTCGATCGGGTGTTCGACCTTGAGCGACTCCGTGTCGATCCGTTTCATCGCGGTACCCTCCTTCTGGACTCGATTCAGGCTGCCCGTTCGATCAGGTGGGCGGGAAGCCCGCGGAGAAAGCGCGATATACGGCGAGACTCACGCCGCTCGCCGAGCAGCCGGGTTCGGCAGCAGGCGAGATACAGCTTCTCCCGGGGTCTGGTGACCGCCACGTACGCGATGCGCAACTCCTCCTGGATGCCCGCGTCCTCGGTTTCCTTGAGAAGCAGCGCCCGCGGGTGAGGGAGGAGCCCCTCCTCGACTCCGACCACGAACACCACGCGCCACTCGCCTCCCTTCGCCCCATGGATGGTCGTCAGCAGGACCTCACGAGCGTCGTCGAGGGCCCCGTCCACCTCCTCGCCCAGTTGTAGGTCGGCCAGCCAGGCGCCGAGATCGCCCTCGGCCCGCTCGGCCAGGGTGCGCAGGGTCGCCAGGTGAGCGAGGCGGGAGGGTCCATCGGGTTGGCCGGCCAGCCAGTCGGCGTAGCCGCTCTGGCCCATCAGCAGGTCGAGGATCTGGGCCGGCGTGAGCTCGAAGCGCCGGGCGTGGAGATCCTCGATCAGCGTGAGCAGCGACGAGGCGCTGCCGGCGGCGGTGGGGCCATAGCCTCGTGCCAGAGTCAGGAACTCCTCGGGAGGCACGGGCCTGGCCCGAAGGCATTCGGCCAGGCGGCTGAGGCGGCGGGGCGGCACGTTGGCGATGCGGGCAAGGGCGCCCGCATCGTCCGGGTTGTGCGCCAGGCGCAGGTAGGCGATCGCGTCGCGCACCTCGCGGCACGCGAACAGGTCGGCCCGCCCCAGCACCCGGTAGGGCAGATGCTGTGCTCTAAGGGCAAGTGTCAACTCGTGGGCTTGGTGGTTCGTTCGTCCGGTACAGGACCGCCACCTCGCCCGGGTGGTCTAAGCATGTAGCCATAAGTACGGCACGCTTCTCGCCAGGCAGTCCGGCGGGAGGTGCCTGGGATGGTTATCGTGCATCTGACAGACGCGCAACGGCA
>JAJZQR010000312.1 GCA_021806765.1 Chloroflexota bacterium
GCACAGGACGAAGGTGGGTACCCCGGGCTTCCGAGGGGTCTGGCGGAAGACCTCGACCAGGGAAGGGATGTCGTGGCCGTCCACCTCCCATACGTCCCAGCCGAAGGAGCGCCACTTGGCAGCCACGTCGCCGAGGGGCATGATGTTGCGGACCGCGCCGCCGCTCTGCATGCCGTTGTTGTCCAGGATGGCGATCAGGTTGTCCACCCGGAAGTTGGGCGCGGACAGAGCCGTCTCCCAGATGAGGCCCTCCTGGCTCTCCCCGTCACCCAGCAGCACGTAGACCCTGTAGTCCCTCTTGTCCAGCTTCCCGGCCAGGGCCATGCCCAGCCCGGCGGCGAGGCCGTGGCCCAGGGAGCCGGCCGTCATCTCGATGCCCGGCAGCTTGGCCATGTCCGGGTGACCCTGGAGCCTCGAGCCCAGCTTCCGGTAGGTAAGCAGCTCTTCCCGAGGGAAGAAGCCCTTCTCGGCCAGGGCGGAGTACCAGACTGAGCAGGTGTGTCCCTTGGACATGATGAAACGGTCGCGATCCGGCCACTTCGGATCCTCGGGCCGAAGGCGCATGACGCCGAAGTAGAGGGTGGCGACGATGTCGGCGCAGGAGAGGGAGCCGCCGACGTGGCCGCTGTTGGAGAGGTGCGCCATCCAGAGGGCATCGCAGCGGATCCGGCGCGCCTTCTCCCGCAGAAGGTCCAGATCGGAAAAGTCGGTCTCGTTCATGTGCAGAGCCTCACACACAGGAATCGATGTCCCCTATTTCAGCGGCATCACCAGGTTAGGCAGCCAGAGGGACAGCTCGGGAATGTAGGTGATGATCATCACGGCAATCAGCAGTGCCACGATGAAGGGCCAGGCCTCCTTTGCGAACTGCGCTATGGATATCTTCCCCAACGCGGTCACCACGTACATGACCATACCGACCGGGGGCGTGATCGTCCCGATCATGATGTTCACCGTGAACACGACGCCGAACTGCACGGGGTCGATGTGAGCGTGCTGGACCAGCGGCATCAGCACAGGGATCGCCATGATAAGGACGGCAAGCCCCTCCATGAACATTCCCAGAATCAGGAAGATGCCGTTCAGGATCAGGTAGATCTGCCAGCTGGCCAGGTTCGCGTTGGCGAAGACTTCGAGCAGCTTGACGGGAGCCTGCTCGACGGTGAGCACCCAGGCGAATGGCTGCGCCGCCGCGATAATGATGGCCACGGAGGCGGTGCCAACGGCGGACTCGACGACGATCCTGGACAAATCCTTCAGCTTCAGCTCGCGATAGACGAAGAAGCCCAGGAGGAAGGCGTAGCCGGCTCCGGCGACCGCCGCTTCCGTGGGGGTCATGACGCCGCCAACGATGCCGCCCAGGATGATAGCGGGCATTCCCAGGGGTGGAATGGCCCGCAGGGTAACCCCGGTCAACTCACCGCAGGTGGCTCGACGCTCCGCCGGGTAGTGGCGCCGCTTCGATATCACGTAGTTGAAGACGATGAGCATGATGCCCATCACGACGCCGGGAACGGCGCCCGCCAGCAGCAGACGGCCAATAGACACGTTGGCTATGGACCCGTAGATCACGAAGGGTATGGAGGGCGGGATGATGGGGCCGATGGTCGCTGCCGCACCGACGACGGCGGCCGCATAGGGAACCGGATAGCCGGCCCTCTTCATGGCGGGGATCAGCACGCTACCGGTACCGGCGGCGTCGGCCACTCCGGAGCCCGACATGCCGGCCATGATCATGTTGGTGACGACCACCACGTGGCCGAGGCCGCCGGTGATATGCCCCACCAACGCCTTTGCGAAGTCGACCAGCCGGTCGGTGATGCCACCGGTGTTCATCAGGTTGCCGGCCAGGATGAAGAAGGGAATGGCCAGCAGCGGGAAGGTGTCGATGCCGCCCACCATCCGCTGAGCCAGGCCCTGGAGCGGCACGTGAGGGCCGAGAGTCATATAGACCGCTGCCGCCGCTGCCATGGACCAGGCGATGGGGGTCCCGATGGCGAACAGCAGGATCAACAGGATGAACAGGCCCGCCATCATGGTAGTTCGCCTCCCCTCACCATGCTGAGGAAATCGCGGCGGATGTCACTCAGCGAGTGAAGGACTATGAGAGCCGCCGACAGCGGAACCGCCAGATACACCCAGTACTGGGGTATCTTCATCGTGGCGGTGGGCTGAGTGGCGTAGGTCATCAGAACCCAGCCGAAGTAAACCAGCGTCAGCATTAAGGCCAGGGATACAAGGTCAGCCAGGAATGACATGAGGGACTGGATCCGTCTCGGCATCACGACCAACACAGTATCGATCACGATGTGCTTCTTGTGCTTGGTCGCGAGGGCAGCACCAATGAATACGAGCCAGATGAAGGCGTAGCGCGAGAACTCCTCGGCCCACTCGATAGGGCTGTTGAAGAAGTAGCGCAGGATGACGTTGACGAAGGTGGCCAGAGACATCAAGATGAGAAAGCTACCCGCCACCAGTTCCTCGAAGTTGCTCGCCACGAACCGTATTGTCTGCACGTTTGACCACCTCCGGGGATGAAAGGGGTGGGACCAGGGCGGATCCCACCCCTCGTTCGTTCGACGCTGCCGCTACTGAGCCTGCTTGACCTTGTCGACCAATGCCTGGGTGATTCCAGGCTGGAACTGCTTCCAGGCGTCCTTGGTCTTGTCAGCCCAGTCGGCCCTGTCGATCTCAGAGACCACCATGCCCTTGGCCTTCAGGTCCTCGACGGACTGCTTGTTGTCGGCCAACTGCAGCTTGCTCTGGTACTCTCCCGCGTCGATGGCTGCCTGATCCAGGATCTTGCGCAGCTCAGGTGAGAGGCCCTGGTAGAACTTGTCGTTGATCAGCAGGAACTGGTGCTGGGTCATGTGGCCGGTGAGGTTCAGGTACTTCTGGACTTCGTAGAACTTGTTGGTGTAGATGGTCTGGGCAGGGTTCTCCTGGCCGTCTACCACGCCCATCTGGAGGGCGCTGTACAGCTCCGCGAAGCCCATGCCCACCACGGAGGCGCCGAGGGTCTGGAGCGCCACCTTGTGGATCGGAGCGTCAGGGGTGCGGATCTTCAACCCCTTGACGTCCTCGGGCTTGACGACCTGCTTGTTCTTGGTAGTCAGGTGGCGAAAGCCGTACCACCAGGAGTAGTCCAGGGCCCGGATGCCGCTGGTCTTGGCCGCGGTCTCGGCGATGTCCTTCATCATCGGGCTGCGGGCCAGCTTGATGAAGTTCTGGTACTGCTCTTCCTCGGTGTTGCCCTTCATGACGTAGGGCAGGCTGAAGACGCCGATAGGCTCCCAGCCCTGGAAGGAGGCGACAATGGCGGCGCCCACGGTGGCCATCTGGGTCACGCCGCTCTTGACCTGCTCGGTCACGTCCTTCTCGTTGCCGAGCTGGCTGTTGGGGTAGACGGTCACGGTGACCTGTCCGTTGGTTCGCTCCTTCACCAGATCGGCGAACTTGACGGAGCCCTTGTGGTAGTTCAGGTCGGTGTTGGCCGTGTGGCCGAGACGGATCTCCATCTTGGGGAAGTTGGCGGCGGGCTGGGCAGCCGCCTGAGCCGGTTGAGCAGCCGGGGCAGCGGCCTTGGTTGGCTCGGCAGCCTTTGCTGGCTCAGCCGCCTTGGTTGGCTGTGCGGCCGGCGCGGCGGTTGCGGCTGGGGCTGGTGCGGAACTGGAGCAGGCGGCCAGAATGCCGGTCGCCAGAAGGGCCGCGAGGACTACTGCGATCAAGCCGAGGCGCTTCGACATAGGTAGGTGTCTCCCTTTCTCGTGAACCAGATGCTGTGTAGCAAGGCTGAGTTCTATAGGAACTGGGGACAGCGCCGAGGACGCCATGAAGCGGCTGACCAGGCCGGAATGCTCGGTAGTCGTCTCTCCCTCACTGCTAGAGCGAAGTTCAGTGCATCGTCGGAGACAGGGGAGGCGAAGGCCATCCAGCTGTTCACACGAGACAGCGGATGCCAATCACAGCGGCCGGTTGGCTGTCAGTCTGTCTATGGACTCCCAGACGGCCTGGCGGCCGACGACCAGGTGACGAACCATGAGATCCCGAGCTAATTCCGGATCCCTTTGTCGCAGAGCCGCCGCGATCTGCATGTGTTCCCCCACCACGTCATCGCCCGTGCTTAAGTCCAGCCGCAAGAAGTAGAGTCTGTCCGTGTGCTCTATCAACTGAGTCAGGACCTGAACCATGCGGCGGTTCCCTGCCGCCTCAGCGATGATGCCATGGAACTCCAGGTTCTCATCCAGGTGCTTTCGGTAGCTGTGATGATCACCCGGGCGGTACGGCGAGTGCAGTTGATCCAGCCGGCTCAGGGCGCCGTCCCCGATGCGGGTCGCCGCCTTCTCGGTGGCAAGGGCCTCGATGAGCAGGCGCATTTCGAAGATGTCGGCGACATCCTGCCTTGTCAGGGTGGTGGTCAAATACCCCACCCGCGGCAGGGCCTCCACCAGCTCGTCTCCCTGGAGCAGGGCCAAAGCATGCCGCAAAGGGGCGCGGCTCACACCGTACCTGGCACTCAACTGGCTCTCGTTCAGCCTTTCGCCCATTTCGAACACCCCGTTGAGGATGTCGAACTTGAGCGCCTGATACAGCTGCTTCTTGATGGTGCCGTCGCGCGGCTTCGAGGTACCAGCCCTTGGAGCGCCAGACATGGAGAGGAGCCACCTTCCGTAATCCGGAGTCACACCCGGTTCCCCCATTATACAAACAGTTGCGAGATCTGCAACCATCAAATTATCCATCTGTTGATATCAGTGAGCCTACTTGCGTATGTAATCCGCTCGTGTCCCCTCCGCCGGAAGCTCGTGTTGCCTCTCTCAGGGGGAGGCTGCTCGAAGGTTGGTGGAGGGCCTCTATCTATGTAGCCAGGTGGGTCGCAGGTCAGAGAGGGGTCCCTCGAACGGGGTGTTCGAGGGACCCCTCTTGCTGCCCACCCCGGCATGGAATACTTTATGCTTGCTAAATTATTTGCTATAATCACATTACTCGAGGCTGCCGACCGGCAGGGGGAGGTGAGGACGATGCCCGTGGATCGAGAACGGCTGGTGGAGGAAACCCTCCAGGCCTGGCTACAGATCTCCAGAGAGGTGCAGAAGGGTGCGGCCCCGGACTGGCTGCACCTAGACCTGACCATGGCTCAGCTCAAGGCACTCCTGGCCATCGCACACTACGGCTCCCCTACCATAAGCGCCCTGGCGGAGTCGCTGGGGGTCGGCCTCTCGGCGGCCAGCCAGATCGTAGAACGGCTGGTCCAGCAGAGACTGGTCGAGCGATGTGAGGACCTCGCAGACCGCCGGCGGGCCTTCGTTCACCTCAACTCCACGGGTCAGCAGCTGGCCGCCCGCCTCAGGGAGGGCAGGCGGGAGCGCCTCAGGGATTGGATCTCTCGCCTCAGCGACGACGATCTGGCAGCCCTGGTGCGCGGGTCACGGGCCCTCGCCGCTTTGGTCCCGCGGGAGCAGGCCGGTGCTGCCGCTCGATAGATAGAAGGGGAAAACCGACTCTCATGGAAGAACCTCGAGCGTCTTCGCTCACCACCCCGACCGCTGAGGGCCGCAGCCTTCGCGACACCCTCAGCCGAGGCCAGCTCGTGTTCCTGCTCGGCGGGATCATGCTGAGCATGCTGCTGAGCGCCCTGGACCAGACCGTAGTTGGGACCGCCATGCCCCGCGTGATCGCGGAACTGAACGGCATGGAGCACTACGCCTGGGTCTTCACCGCCTACATGCTGGCCTCCACGGTGATGGTGCCCATCTACGGGAAGCTCTCGGACATCTACGGACGCCGTCCCTTCTTCCTGATCGGAATGGCGCTCTTCCTGGCAGGCTCGGCCCTCTCCGGCACCAGCCAGAATATGACCCAGTTGATCGTCTTCCGCGCCCTCCAAGGGCTCGGCGCGGGCGCCATGATGCCCATCGTCCAGGCCATCATCGGAGATATCTTTCCTCCCGCAGAGCGGGGCAAGTGGCAGGGACTGATGACGGCCGTCTTCGGCCTGGCCTCCATCGTCGGCCCGACGGCCGGTGGCTGGATCACCGACAACTGGGGGTGGCGCTGGGTCTTCTACGTGAACATGCCCCTGGGACTTCTGGCCCTGGTGGTCGGGGGCCTCGCCCTGCCCGGCCACAGCCGCCGCAGCCAGCACCAGGTCGACTACCTCGGCTCCGCGACCCTGATGGGCGGTACCGTCCCCCTCCTGCTGGCCTTCTCCTGGGCCGGAACGCAGTACGATTGGGGCTCCCCGCAGATCGTCGGACTGCTGGCTCTTTCCCTGCTCATGCTGGGAACCTTCTTCCTGGTGGAGACCCGGGCGGCCGAGCCGATCATCAGCCCGGCCCTGTTCAGGAATCGGATCTTCTCGGTATCGGTTGTCGCGAGCTTGCCGGTCTGCTT
>JAJZQR010000313.1 GCA_021806765.1 Chloroflexota bacterium
CCAAAAGGCTGCTACCGTCCGGCAGCAGCCTCCTCATCCATGGGGTTGGCCTACTTCACTTCGTGGGGTTGGTGCTTCTCCCTCTCACCCGCTGCGCAAGCCCCCCAGGGGCTTGCGCAGCGGATCGCGAAACCGACTCTCAAGATGTTCCACCGCCTTGCGGCGCGGCCACAAGACCTTATGGTCCGGGTGGCCATAGCCGCTCCACGATGGGGTTGAGCTAACCCCAGAGATCCGATTCGCTCGCTGAGGACACAAGATCACTGCCCTGTCTGCCCATCGCTGGAATGGCAGCGAGAACCGATCAACCCGGAGAGGGACGGCGTGGTCCCTGGCACTAGGTTCCTCCCGGGTCGGATGTCTCGGCTTCGACGTCTCAGAGTTGGATTCGGGCATTGTCGAATTCGTCGACCTGAACCCGTTCGTCTGGCGCGATCACCAACGTGGAGTCGAACTGCTCGATAATGGCCGGACCGAACAGCCACTTCCCGGTAGGCAGCAGGTCCTTCTGGTAAATAGGTGTGTCCACGAACCCCACACCCTCGAAGTAAACGGGGCGACGCTCCATCAGTGCCTTCTCCAGACTACTACCGGCGCGGCGGGGCGAGAGCGGCACCCTGTCCATGATGCCTTCTCCCACCACTCGCAGGTTCACGAACTCCACCGGGTGGTTGGCCCGCTCCACATGCCCATACTGTCGCAGGTGTTCCCTGTCGAACTGTCCGCGCACCGTGGCCACCAACTCCTGACCGATGCTTCCCTCGGGCACATCGACGGTGAGGTCGTGAGTCTGGCCCCAATATCGGAGGTCGGCCCGGCGCCTGATCCGAATCCGATCGGACGGGAGCCCCTCTTCCATCAACCGCGCTCGTGCCCGCTCCTCTAGACTGACGAATATGCCCTCCATTTCAGTGGCATCCAGCAGATCGGATCGCTGCAGCACCGTCTGCACGAAGTCATGGCGTATGTCGGCCATCAACAACCCCACCGCAGAGGTGGCCCCTGGGTGAGGCGGCACGAGGATGTCCCGCATGCCCAACTCTCGGGCCACCGGTCCGGCGTGCATCGGACCGGCTCCACCATAGGGGAAGAGGGTGTATCCTCTCGGATCCAGGCCGCGCTCGACGGTCAGCAACCGAATGGCGTTCGCCATGTGGTGGATAGCGATTCTCAGGATCCCCCACGCGGCATCAGGGATGGACATGCCGAAAGGCTGGGCGACCTGCTCTTCGATCGCACCGTACGCCGCAGCGCCGTCCAACTCCAGTCGTCCGCCGATCAGCGAACGCCGGCCCAGCCTCCCCAGCACCAGATTAGCGTCGGTCACCGTGGCCCAGGTGCCGCCCTTGCGGTAGCACACCGGTCCGGGCACGGCACCGGCGCTCTGAGGGCCGACCCTGAGCGCGTTGCCCGAATCGATCCAGGCGATGGACCCGCCGCCAGCCCCGATGGAGGTGATGTCGACGGTTGGCATAGCTACCACCGTCCCGAACTCGATCTCTTGGACGTTGGCGTTTCCCACCCGCCCGCCGGTGATCACCGCTACGTCGGCACTGGTCCCCCCCATGTCGAGGCCCACGGAGTTCTCGACGCCCGCAGCACTAGTTATTGCCAACTGCGCGATGGCACCGGCCGAAGGGCCGGACTTGAGCGTCTGGGCCGCCACTTCGCTCGCGATCCGCCCGGTCGATAGACCACCGTTGGAGAGCATGACGAACACGTCTCTGTCGTAACCTTCTCGACGCAGCCTATCCCCCAGATAGTCGAGGTAGCGCTTCAGGATAGGTCCCACATAGGCATTCACCACGGCTGTGCTGGTTCGTTCGAACTCCCGCCACTCGGGCAGGATCTCCGAGGAGGCTGTCACGAACAGGTGGGGCCACCGCTCCAGGATCAGCTCCTTCACTCGCTGCTCGTGAGTGGCATTGACGTAGGAGTTCAAGAAGCAGATGGCGATGCCCTCCATTCCGGCATCCACCAGTTGGGCCGCCGCCGCCACAGCCTGTCTTTCGTCCAGCGGCAGCACGACCGAGCCCTTGTAGTCGATCCGCTCGCGCACCTCCAGTCGGTGGCGGCGCTCGATCAAAGGACGCGGCGGATCCCACTGGATGTCGTACTGGGAACCCCGCTGCGTTCGACGGAACTCCAGGATATCCCGGAAGCCCTCGGTGGTGAGCAATCCCGCCCGCGCCCACTTCTTCTGGATAACCGCGTTTGTGGTCACCGTGGTTCCGTGGGCCAGTTGAGCCACCTCGGCCAAGTCGATCCCATCCTCCGTCAACCCACTCAGCAGCGCTAGAGCGGGGTTTTCTGGCGTGGAGGGGACTTTCCGGACCTCGTATTCACCGGTTTGGGTATCGTAAACCATGAAATCAGTGAAGGTACCGCCGACATCAATACCGATCCGTTTCATGCCACAATACCTCTATCCTCAGCGGTTGCACTCTGCTTGGCATGGGTCTGCTCCGCAGCAGCCATGTCGGGCAACCCGGTTTCTACATCGATCACGACTCCGTAATCCCGCAGTGCTCCCTCGACGCTGACGAAACCATCGGCCACATCCTGAGCCACTGCCATCGGGTCCCGCTCCAGGCGGTTCCCCAACCCCCCACCGCCTGCCGTAAGGCAGGTGATCTCCCCGCCGGGCTCTATCTCAACACCCGTTGCTCTCATGCCGAGGTTACGGGCCTCATCTGTTCCATAGTTAAGCCACAACCCTTGCGCAGCGCCAGGTTTGCCACCGAAGAGCCCGAAGGGTGGGAATTTCTCTCGATCCCCCAGAACCGTGATTCGGGTCCCATCCCCGAGGATTCTGAACGAGAGTATGGAACCGCACCCCCCTCGGTACCGTCCGGCCCCTCCCGAGTCCGTCCGGATGCTCCATTTCGCGTGGAGGAGAGGGTAGCGTCGCTCCAGTATCTCCAGTGGGCTGTTCTTGCTGCTTGATCCGTAGAGGGAGATCACTCCGGTAACACCATCTTTGGTCCAGCGGCCGCCATGTCCCCCTTCAGCCCGCGTATACGCGACGAAGTCCTGCTCGAACCCGGGCCGGGGATCGTACCCGCCCATGCTGAGATTGATCAGGTTGTACGGAGCCGCCATGGTTCGCTCTGGTACTACTAAGGAGAAGGCGCCAAACACTACCGCCATCAGTTTCTCATACGTGGTGGCTGCCATGCCGCTCACAGCCGATAGATATGGGGCATTCACGATGGACCCCAGAGGGGCAATGATCTCCACCGGCTCAAAGCAGCCGTGGTTCATCGGGAAGTCAGGGAAGATGCACTTGGTAGCCACGAAGATGGCTGAGGCGGTGTTGGAGAAGGTGCTGTTGCAGGCACTCCGAGCTGCCGAATCCGATCCCGAGAGATCGAATATCAACGTATCACCCCGAACCACCATCTTGAGGTGGACACGCTTGGGAGTGGGGTTGGTGGAACTCTCAGAATCGATGAAGTCTTCCCACTCGTACTCGCCATCCTTCAACTTCGATATCTCGGATCTGAGGATGCGTTCCGAGTAGTCCATCATCTCCTGCATGGAGGTGGAAACAGTCTCGAGCCCGTAGCGCGCGATCAACTCTCCGACCCGCTCCGCGCCTCGCTTCACTGCAGCCACCTTGGCGTCGAGGTCGCCGAGCCGGTCCCTTGGGGAGCGCACGTTCGCCATGATGAGGTCTCGAACCCCTTCCTGTAACTGACCCTTCTCGTGCAGCTTGACCGGGACCATTCGCAGCCCCTCTTGGAAGAACTCGGTGGCGTCGGGCGCGAAGCTCCCTGGCACCATTCCCCCGACGTCTATCCAATGACCACAGGCGGCGCACATCGCGACTAACTGACCCTCATGGAATACCGGCATGATCACGCGAACGTCGTTCAAGTGAGTCCCGCCGAGGTACGGGTCATTCATGATCACCACATCCCCCTCGGATAGCCCTGCTGCGCCAAACCTGTTGAGTACCGCCTGGCAGGTGAACTCCAGGTTGCCGATGAAGACGGGCAGATCGTAGTCACCGTGAACCACCAGCCGGCCCTGTCCGTCGAAGAGCGCTGCGCTGTCGTCGAGCGCTTCGGTGATGATTGGTGAATAGGCGGTCCGGGTGATGATGTTGTTCATCTCGTTGACCACCAATCGCAGCGCGTTCTGCAACACAGCAAAGGTGATCGGGTCCATTGCTGTTGTCATCTTCCCCTCCCTGATAGCTCCCTTGCTTAGTGGTTCCTGTACCCCTCGTATCCGAGCGGGAGGCACAGCAGGGCCCCCGCTCGGATACCTTCAGCACCAGGCTGCCCCGCAGGTTACGAAGTCGCCACTCGCGGAGGCGAGGCTTCCTTTTCCCAGCGGTATCTCTTGGAACTCGTCAAGCTCCATGCGTAGCTGATGATGATAGGAAGGAACAGCGCTAGCATGTTGGCCGTGAACTCGTCGCCGCTCGCCAACCAGAAGTAGACAGCCGAGCCGGCCACCAGGCCAACAACCGATCCCCAGAACGCCTGCTGTCCGGTCACCCTGGTTCCAAACAGCCCCAGCAGGATCGGCCCGATGAGGGTGACCTGCATCAGCCCGATGGTCCAGAACAGCTGGACGATGGTGACCTTCAGGAAGGCAAGCACCAACCCCAACAGCGCGAAGATGACCAGCGCCACCTTGTTGATGCGCTGAAGATCCACATCGGCAATCGGCTGTCCCCTGAGGACATAACGCTTGTGGATGTCCACCGACCAGATCGAGACCAGCGCCATCAGTGACGAATCCGCGGTGGAAATGACGTACAGCAGGATCACCGCGGCGAAAGGTATCGCAACCCAGAAGGGCACCATCGAGAGGAACACGATCGGGCTGGCATCCGGCTGCGGCAGGCTCGCACCCTGGGACAGGACTATGAAGGCCGGCACCGCACCGACAAATGCCATGGCCGGGTAGATCACGGCCAGTCCGACCAACCCGCGCTTGATCGATCCCTCATCCCTCGCTGCATAGTAGCGCTGCCACACGTATTGTGGCACTACCACTCCTGCGAATATGACCAGCCCGACGCTGAGCACCGTCTTCCAAAAGTCCAGATTCCCCGTAAACTGCATGGCCGCGGGGTTGTGCTGGACCATGCCTTGGTAGATCGCCCCCGTGCCGCCGAAGAAGAGGAGGGCAGCGGGCAAGATCACCACAATGGCGACCATCGCGGCCAGTATTTGCAGGTAGTCGGTGGTAACCGATGCCCACAGCCCGCCCACCGTCGTGTACAGAACCATCGCCAGGGTCATGATTATCATGATGACTGGCGCTGGTACTCCCAGAAGCCCCTCAAGAATGGTGCCACCAATCATGATCTGAGAAAACAGCAGGATCAGATGGTTGGCGAACTGCACGAATGTGGAGTAACCCTGCATCGACGAGTCATAACGGGTCCCCAGGAACTGGGATGCGGTGTAACCGCGGTGGAACCGGCGCCAGACCGCGAGTCCCACGGGGATGGCCACGGCCACTGGGAAACACAGGGCGAGAACAAGCAGCACGATGTAGTTGGGGAAAGAGAAGCCGTAGGCCAAAGAGGAGTTGACGAACACGGTATACGAGTTGCACCAAGCCGCAATCAGCGAACCGGCGATCAGAGATGCCCCTAGTTTCCGACCGGCTACCAGGTAGTCGTCGGAGGAATGAACATACCTGCGGTAGACCCAGACCCGATGGCTAGCGAAACGAGGGCGACGGCCAACAACAGGGCAAGTCCCACTGTACTCGGCAGCATGGCAAGCTCCTCTCACTACTGGATTGTTGTCTACTGGCCCTCTGCTCATAGCCTCCAACTGGAGGATCTACTCTGCCTTGTAGTACCCCTTCCTGATCTCTCCCCATAGCCATGAAAGCAACATAGCAGCACCACCCAACGCAATCAGCGGCCCGAAGGCCCAGACGATGACGGAGAACAGAGACTCTGGCACCATTTCTTCTTTCTCCTTAGAGGTTGATCGCGGTGAGAATCAATGAGCCAAACGATCCGTGGAGACAATGGTCAACCCTGCTGCATAGGCAAACCTCCCTAATCGATGGGCGAAGCCCAGGACCGCGAGGCCAAGAGGCTGGAAACGACAGAGGTGACGGTACTGGTGTAGCAGTGCAGTCTTGGAGACACAGAGACTGAGGTCGTGTGGAAACAACAGGCAGCTGCATTCGGTCCGCGCGGAAGTCTTCGATACGCAGACTCGGGGCAGCGCACACTCTACTCACCCGACGAGTTGATCCAGTCCCACTTCACCGCTATCCAAAGGAGATGGGTCACCAACCACCATGGCTTCGGCCGCCAGTCACCCCATGAAGGAATGGACCTCTTTGGTAATAGGATTTACTAAATCGATTTACTACCTAGTGTAGTCGCGGAA
>JAJZQR010000314.1 GCA_021806765.1 Chloroflexota bacterium
TTCGCCCTTGGTGGCCCTACCATCCGCAGCGAATGCTTCGCCCTTGGTGGCCCTACCATCCGCAGCGAATGCTTCGCCCTTGGTGGCCCTACCATCCGCGGCGAATGCTTCGCCCTTGGTGATCAGCAGAATGCCGTGCAGGTGGTTGGGCATCACCACGAACTCGTCCAGTTCCAGGTAAGGGTGATGGCGGGTCAGATCCTCCCAGCACGAGGCCACGATGCGTCCACCGTCGTTCAGCCCCATCTCCCCGTCCGCCACCACGCCGAAGAGGCACCGGTGATCCTGGGCGCAAATCGTCACGAAATAGGCGCCCGATTGCCTGTAGTCGTACCCTTTCAGCCGAACGGAACGACGGTGGCCAAGGGCGGAATCCTCGTTCACACGCACCCTCACTGAACAAACAGGGCGAAGCATTCGGCCGCGGCCGAATGCTTCGCCCCTACACCTACTCGTGATCCCTTCATCCGATCGGTCTCGCGCCGTGGTCGCGACGGCCGGTAACCCCTACAGCACTTCCGCGCCCTTGGGCTGGTAGACGCAGCGGGATTCTTCGCTCAGGTGGTCGCCGGTGAGGGCCCAGGCACGGGCCCGGCTGCCACCGCACACCCGCCGGTACTCGCAGGCGCCGCAGCGACCCTTCAGCAGAGACGGCTCCCGCAGTTCCTGGAACAGCTGGGAGTTGCGGTAGATCTCCGCGATGGGTTTCTCCCGCACGTTGCCCGCCGACAGCTGGAGGAAGCCGCTGGGGCAGACGTCACCGGTGTGGGAGATGAAGCAGAAGCCCTTACCGTCGTTGACCCCCTGCCGGGGACGGTTGAGCCCATCCTGGAAGCTGTAGCCAGCGCCGTTCAGCGCCTGGTGGATCGCGCCATCCCTGCCCAACTCCGCCCGGGTCCGCTCGATCACCACCCTTCGGTAGTGCTGGGCCGCCGTGGTGCGCACGTCGAAGGGGGCCGTCTTGGAGAGGTCGTACATCCAGTGGAAGGTCGCCTCGTGCTCCTCGGCCGAGACCATGTCGTCCTCTTTGCCCCGACCGGTGGGGACCAGGAAGAAGATGTTCCACATCAGGGCGCCGAAGCTGTGGATCAGGTCGGCCATCCTGGGCAGGTCCGCCAGGTTCCGCCGGGTCACCGTGGTGCCGATCTGAAGGGAGAGGCCGATCTCCTGAGCCGCCTCGATACCCCGCAGGGTACGGGCGTAGGAGCCGTCCACCTGCCGGAAGGCGTCGTGGATCTCGGGGGTGGAGCCGTCCAGGCTCAGGTGGATCCGCACCACCCCGGCATCCTTGGCCCTCTGGAGGTGGTCCTTGGTGAGGAGCGCCGTGGCGCTGGGGGATAGGGATACCCGCAGCTTCTTCTCGGCCCCATGGCGGATCAGGTCGTAGACGTCCCGCCGCATCAGGGGGTCGCCGCCGGTGACCACCAGGATCGGGTTCCCCATCTCGGCGATCTGATCGATGAGATGGAAGCCTTCCTCCGTGGTCAACTCCCGCGGATCGCGCCTGGGCTGAGCCGACGCCCGGCAGTGGACGCAGGCCAGGGCGCAGGCCTGGGTGATCTCCCAGGCCACGGTAAAGGGACTCAGGTTGAAATCTATGTCGGTCAGGGATGGCATCCCGTGATGGCCGGCCACTACCTCGGAGCCTCGCATCTTCGCCTCCTGGGATCGTCTTGATGTGGATAACTGCCCCCAACTGCGCGGAGCGTCTTAGTTTACTCCGTAAGACAGTGCAGGTCCAGGGGATTGCGATGGAGGTCTCCACCTCATTCCCCCGCCGCATCAGGCTCACCCTTACCTCCGTACCCGGATCCGAATACTTCAGGGCGTTGCTCAGCAGGTTGATGAAGACCCGCTCCAACCGATCGGAGTCGGCCAGGACCCGGGACAACTCCTCCGGCGCCTCCACCCGAACCCGCTCGGTTTCCAGCAGTCCGGCCAGCTTGGCCAGCAACTCCGGGAGGAAGGATCGGAGATCCACCGGCCCCAGGTTCAGCTGCAGGGATTGGCCGGCCTCCAGATACATCAGGTCCACCAGATCCCGCACCATCACGCTCATTCGCCGGGATCCGGCGACGATGGCCTCCACGCCGCGTCTCATGCGGCCGTTCACCCCGAGCTTCTCCAACCCCTGGAGCAGCAGTTGCGCCTGACCATGGACCACCGTCAGGGGTGTCCGCAGGCCGTGGGAGATGCCCAGGATGTACTGGGTGCGCTGCTGCTGCAGGTCGTGCAGCCTCGTTATGTCGGTCATGGTGAGCACAGCGCCCATCAAGTTGCCGTCGGCGTCCCGGATGGGGGCGGCACTGGCAGAGATCCAGACAGTCCGTCCGCTGGGAGGGTGAAAAACAAGTAAGGCTCCCTACACGGTCTCTCCCCGCAGCACCCTCGCAGGCGGCGCTTCCTTTCGGATTGCCTGTGCCCTCTTGACCATTTGCCCGGCTCTACTGCACGGGCGGTGCCAGTTCAGCCCCTACCGCTATCAACTCCGCCACCAGGCGGGACAACGATACCAGGTCCGCCACGGCGAAGCTCTCCCTCGCCGTGTGGGGATCGTTCATACCGCTACCCAGCACCACGGTTGGGAGTCCCTTTTCGTTCAGGTCGTTGGCATCGCTCCCACCGCCCGTCGATTCCAGCGACACAGGAACATCCAGCCTCTCCAGGGCCTTCCGGGCCATCTGCACCACGGAAGTCTCAGGCTCGTGCCGGTAGGCTCGATACTCGGTCTTGACCTGCAGATCCAGGGTAGCGCCGATTCTGGCCGCCTCCTCCTCCATGGCGCGGCTCATGGCCTCCACCTGGGCTGCCAGGCTGGCGTTGTCCAGGCTGCGGGCTTCGCCCTCCAACTCCACCAGGGCAGGGACCGTGTTCCGGCCCGATCCCCCGCGAATGAGGCCGATGTTGCCCGTGGTCTCCTCGTCGATCCGGCCGAGGGGCATGCGGGCGATGGCCCGGGAGGCCGCCACCAGGGCGTTGATCCCGGTTTCCGGTGCGACCCCGGCGTGCGCTGCTCGCCCCCGGAAGGCGGCCTTCAGGGAGTGGTAGCCGGGGGCGCTGCTGATGATGACCCCGACGGGCTGCGAGGCATCCAGGGTGAAGCAGACGGCGGAGTGCATCAGGGAAATATCCAGGGCCCGAGCGCCGATGTGAGCCCGCTCCTCCCCGTAGGTGAACAGCAACTCCAGGTCCGGCCGGGGGACGCCTGCCTCCAGGACGGCCTGCACCCCCTCCAGGATCGAGGCCAGGGGCGCCTTGCAGTCCGCTCCCAGGATGGTGTCTCCCGAACTGCGGATGATCCCCCCCTGCACCACCGGCTTGATCCCCCGCCCCGGCTCCACGGTGTCCATATGGGCGTTGAAGGCCAGGGCGGGAGCCCCCGGCGCGGTACCCGCCAGCCGGATGATCAGATTCCCGGTGGAGGGACCGGTGCCGTCGTTGAACACCGAGAAGCCCATTCGTCTCAGCTTCTCCTCCAGGACGCGGGCGATCTCTCCCTCCTCAAAGGAAACGGAATCGATCTGGACCAACCCCAGGAACTCGTCAAGAACCCGTTGCTCCGAGACAGCCACGGTGGATGCCACGATTAGACCTCCTTCGATCTTGTCGTATGAACCATTCGGGAAGGCCACTGGTGACACGGCAGGGTGTACGGTTGACGAACCGGGCCTGCCGGCCCACCGTGACCCAGGGGAGCGAGCCGACGGCCGGCAAACGGAGGGTGAGGGGAAATCCGTGGGGACCTAGGCCGGTGGCAACCGCACGGCCTAGGGAGTCTCCTCGGGGACATCGGGCTCCATGGAAAGGGTATCTCCGTTGGGCCCTCGCTTGACCGTGAGGCGGGTTCGCTCCAGACGGGAGATGTCCTCAGGGTCAACGATGAGCAGGGGCCGCCCCATGAAGGTCAGAACCCGGTCGGTAGATCGGGGAAAAGCCAGAGATAGGTAGGCGCTGCCCCGCGAAAGGTTCAACCGGAGGCCGATGCGGCGGGTGCCACGCCGCAACTCGGGCCGCCCCTCCATGGCACCTTCCAGGCAGGCGAGGATCAGTTCCCTGGCGTCGTCGGAGATCTGGAACAAGCGGGCACCTCCAGGTTTGAGGGTGGATTTGGCGAGACCTTCCACTCTGGCAAGCACCATTATACTCCCTCTGCTTACAAAGTGCGGAGGGAGCACTCCAGCCTCCATGGACGGTTGTCGCTTTCGGATGCGTCGCGCCCATCCCGTCACGAGCGCCACCAGCACCGCCAGGGCCACGAGCATTAGCACTGTCGAGATGGGGCGGGAAAACCGACTGTCGCGACAGTTGACAAGACAACTGTCGTGGTAGTAGTCTCTTGCCGGTGGCCCTTCGCAACCCCGCCACCCAGGGAGGTCCCTCTTGAGCGAAGAAAGACGGCGGCGGCTGGTGGACATGCTCTCCAACTCCCCCAAGCCCCTGTGCGGCACCGAGTTGGGGCAGCGGCTGGGCGCCACCCGGCAAACGGTGGCCCAGGATATCGCCCTGCTGCGGGCCAGCGGCCACCCCATCGTCGGCACCTCGCGCGGCTACCTGCTGGCTTCCGCCCTCGGCCCCGGCAGCCACCGGGCCCTCCTGGCAGTGTGCCACCGGCCCGACCAGACGGAGGAGGAACTTGCCCTCCTGCTGGACCTTGGACTTCGGGTTGTGGACGTGGTGGTCGACCACCCCGCTTACGGGGAAATCCGGGGGATGTTGATGCTGGATTCCCGAGAGGACCTGCGGGAGTGGATCGCTGGAATGCGAGAGAAGCGAGCCCGACTCCTTTCCGAGTTGACCGACGGCATCCACCTGCACACGGTAGAGGCCCCACGGCCCGAACTGCTGGATCGCGCCAGATCAGCGCTACGGCAGCGGGGATTTCTCTTCGAAGGATAGTCCACAAGCGCGGGCGCACGCAGTACGTCCCTACACTTGTCTATGGCCAATACACTACCGAGGAGGCTGTTTCTGTGATAGCAGCGCGCGAGACCCAAGACCCGGCCACGGATCCCACCCTGCGGCTCGACAAGCTTCCCCTCGGCCGGTTCCACTGGCGGCTGTTGGGGGTCAGCGGGATCGGCTGGATGTTCGACTCCATGGACGTGGGCATCATCTCCTTCGTCGTCGCCACCCTCGCCAAAGAGTGGAAGCTGGCCCCCAACCAGGTGGCCTGGATGCTGAGCATCGGCCTCCTGGGGATGCTGGTCGGTGCCGCCGTGTCGGGCACCCTGGCCGACCGCTTCGGCCGCAAGACCATCTTCCAGGCGACCCTGCTGATCTTCAGCCTGGCCACCGGCTTCTGCGCCGTGGCCGGGGGCTACCTCTCCCTGATGGCCGCCCGCTTCCTGGTGGGCTTCGGCCTGGGGGGTGAACTCCCCATCGCCAGCACCCTGGTGAGCGAGTTCTCGCCGGCCCGATGGCGAGGTCGGTTGATGGTGCTGCTGGAGAGCTTCTGGGCCTACGGATGGGTCCTGGCGGCCCTCATCGCCTTCTTCCTGATACCCCAATACGGCTGGCGTGCTGCCTTTCTGGTCGGGGCCATACCGGCTTTCTACGTCTTCGTGCTCCGGCGCTCCCTGCCCGAGTCGCCCCGCTTCCTGCTAAGCCAGGGGCGGACGGCGGAGGCGGAAGAGGTGATCGCCGAGGTGGAGAGGTCCTCCGGTGTCACCCCGGTGGCATCCATTCGGCCGTCCCACGCGGCCCAGACGCAATCCGCCGAGAGCGCCCTGGCCCGCTTCGCCGAGCTGTGGTCGAGCCGCCATCTGCGCAGAACGGTGATGCTGTGGGTCCTCTGGTTCACCATTGTCTACTCCTACTACGGCATCTTCACCTGGATGCCGACCCTGTTGTCGGAGAGCGGGCAAGGGCTGACCAAGTCCTTCGGCTACGTCCTGATCATCACCCTGGCCCAGATCCCCGGCTACTTCAGCGCCGCTTACCTGGTGGAGAAGCTGGGCCGTAAGTGGACCCTTGCCTCCTACCTGTTCCTGACGGCGGTGGGGGCCTTCTTCTTCAGGAACGCCGGGACCGAGGCGATGGTGCTCTTCTGGGGCTGCTTCCTCTCCTTCTTCAATCTGGGGGCCTGGGGCGTGGTCTACACCTACACCCCGGAGATGTACCCCACCCGGGTCCGAGGCACCGGCACCGGATGGGCAGCGGCCTTCGGTCGCCTCGGCGGCGTGGTGGCGCCACTGGTGGTGGGGCAGCTGCTGGGAGGCTGGGGCGTGGGCTACGGGACCGTCTTCCTGATGTTCTCGGCGGTGCTGCTGCTGGGGGCCATCAACGTGGCGCTGCTGGGAGAGGAGACCAAGGGGAAGACACTGGAGGAGATAGCCAGCTGATTCT
>JAJZQR010000315.1 GCA_021806765.1 Chloroflexota bacterium
GCTAATAACGGAGATCTACAACAACCGGAAGGAGTTGGGAGTCGCTGCTGCCCGGGCCATGGCAGAGCAGATGAAGGTACTGCTGGCTCGGCAGGAACGGGTACGCATCGTTTTCGCGTCGGCCCCATCCCAGAACGAGTTCCTGGCTAAGCTGGGCTCGATACCAGGGCTGGATTGGAGGCGGGTTACCGCTTTCCACATGGACGAGTACGTGGGGCTTAGCCCCGAGGCACCTCAGAGCTTCTCCCGTTTCCTGGTGGAGAGTCTCTTCAACCGGGTGAAGCCCGGAGCCTTCCATCCCCTGAACGGCCTAGCAGCGGACCCCGAGGCGGAGTGTCTCCGGTACACGGCGCTGCTGCAGGAGTCACCCGTCGACATCGTGTGTGCTGGCATCGGGGAGAACGGCCATCTGGCCTTCAACGATCCGCCGGTAGCCGATTTCGAGGACCCCAAGAGGGTGAAGGTGGTGGATCTCACCATGAGGTCGCGGGAGCAACAGGTCCACGACGGTTGCTTCCCCACCCTGGACACGGTCCCGAAGCAGGCCCTCACTCTCACCGTCCCGGCTCTGATGATGGCGGGCGCGGTCTACTGCATGGTCCCTGGCCCCACCAAGGCCGAGGCCGTGCGGGATACTCTGCTGGGTCCTGTCAGCACGGCCTGCCCTGCCACCGCCATGCGCCGGCACTCCGCGGCTCACCTCTACGTGGACAGGGATTCGGCGGCTCTCTTCCTGGCCGCCCGAGGGTAAGAGCATGGAAGGGAAGAGAGTTCGCATCGGCCTGATCGGCGCCGGCTTCGTGGCTCACATCCACGCCCGCTCCTACGCCCGATTGGTCGACCTGGGGGTCGATCTGGTGGCTGTGGCCGCAGTGCCCCTGAGTCAGGCCGAGACCCTGGCCAGGGAGTTCGGCATTGCGGCGGTCTACGAGGACTACCGGCAGATTCTGGCCAGGGAGGACGTAGAGCTGGTCGACCTGTGCGTGCCCAACCATCTCCACGAGCCCTTCGCTATCGAGGCGGCCCAGGCGGGCAAGCACATCATCTGCGAGAAGCCGCTCACCGGCTACTTCGGCGGTCCCGAGGCCTTGGATCCCGTGGGGGCGACTCCGAAGAAGCTGATGCTGGAGTCGGCGCTGCGCAGCGCCGACCGGATGCTGGCGGCAGCCTCCGAGCACGGGGTGCGGTTGATGTACGCCGAGAACTGGCTGTACGCCCCGGCGGTGCAGAAGGCGGCGCGGCTGGCGGCGGCCAGCGGTGGAACCATCCTGGAGATTCGGGCTCAGGAGTGCCACAGTGGCTCCCACGCCGCCTACGCGAAGAGCTGGAAGCTGTCGGGTGGGGGTGCCCTGGTGCGGCTGGGCCCCCATCCGCTGGGGTCCGCTATGTACCTGAAATGGCAGGAGGGGCTCCGCCGGGACGGCCGGCCGATACGGGTTAAGGCCGTCACGGCGGAAACAGGGGATCTGAGCAGGATACCTTCCTTCCAGGGCGAGCAGGAGAAGTGGCTGGTCGCGGATTGGCAGGACGTGGAGAACTGGGTGACCGTCTTGCTGACCTTCACCGATGGCTCTCGGGCTACCATCTTCGCCTCAGATACGGTGCTGGGTGGGATGGAGGACACCCTGGAACTGTATCTCTCCAACGGGCGAGTAAGGTGCGACATGACCCACAGCACCATGATGCAGGCCTATGCTCCCTCGCCCAAGGTGTTCGAGAGCGAGTACCTGGCCGAGAAGTTGGAGACGAAAGCAGGCTGGAGCAACCCCAGCATCGACGAGGAATGGCTGTTGGGATACCCGCAGGAGTTGCGGGATTTCGTGGAGTCCTATCTCGAAGGCCGCCAGCCGGTGTCCACGGCGGAGTTGGGTCGCGAGGTGGTGCGAGTGATGTACGCGGCCTACCGGTCGGCCGAGGAGGGGCGGAGGGTAGAGCTGTAGGATTGGTGGTGCAGGGGCAGAGCACTCGACCACGGTCGAGTGCTGGGTGCGACCCAAGATTCCGGGAGAGCGGGCCGGGAGCCTCAGATCGTGTAGGGGCGGGCGTCCCTGCCCGCCCTGGTACCTCGTACTGTGGCGGTATCCGACGAGCCACCTGGCCGGCAGAGACGCCGGCCACTACAGGCGTTTGTGCCATGGATGCAGCTTGCCCGGAATCCTGCGCCGCACCCTCGAGTGCTCCGCCCCTATGTTTTGCAAGAGAAATAAGGTAGAATTGCTCCGCCTTGCGCAATCCTCTCTCCTGAAAGGTGAGCCTTACGATGCCGAAGATCGCCATCAGCGGGAAGGGCGGGGTGGGTAAGACCACCCTGGCCGGTATGCTGGCCCGCCAGTACGCGACCGAGGGGGCGCCGGTGCTGGCCATCGACGCCGACCCGGATGCCAACCTGGCTTCCTCCCTGGGGGTGCCCCCGGAGTTGGCAGCCACCATAACCCCCATCGCCGAGATGGAGGAGTTGATCGAGGAGCGGACCGGTGCCAGGCCGGGGAGCAGCGGCGCCTATTTTCGGCTCAATCCGAAGGTGGACGATCTGCCCGATCGCTATGCCCTGCACCATGAGGGGGTGCGACTGATGGTGATGGGCACCGTGGATCGGGGCGGCAGCGGCTGCGTTTGCCCCGAGAACGTTCTGCTGAAGACCCTGGTGACCCACGTCCTGATCCAGCGGGAGGACACCCTGATCATGGACATGGAAGCCGGCGTCGAGCATCTGGGGCGTGGGACGGCGGACAGCGTGGACGCCATGATCGTGGTGGTGGAGCCCGGACAGCGCAGCGTTCAGACGGCCCATCATGTGGCTCGCCTGGCCCAGGACCTGGGGATCCACCGCTGCTTCGTGGTGGGCAACAAGGTGCGGGACGATCGCGACCGGGAGTTCATTCGGGAGCAGGTGGCCCCCCTGCCGGTTCTCGGTTTCATGTCCTACAACCCCGCCGTGGCCGAGGCCGACCTGGCCGGCCGCAGCCCCTACGGCACCGACCCGCTGCTGGAGGCGGAGGTCCAGGGGATCCGGAAGAGACTGGCGGAACTGCAGGGCCGGTAGGCGGCTCGGTCCGATAATTGCAGCAATGTGATACTAGAGGTTGAAGGGGGCGCGGCGTCCGCGTCCCCGCTCTTTATCCGCTGGTGCGCGGGGCCACGCCGGTTGCGGGCATATACCCCATGGGGGTATACTCCGTGCGATGCAGCGAGAGTTGCCCGGCCTGGAAGCGGGGCCGGGCAGGCGACCCCGCCCCGCGGCGGGGAGACTAAGGAGGATTCGATGGCGCTGATCTCAGAGGAGGATCGCACTTTCCTGGTCGATTACTTCTCCAGGGAGATCAAGGACCCTGTTCAGCTCGTCTACTTCACCCAGCACGAGTCGCCCCTGACGGTCCCTACCCATCAGGAGTGCATGTACTGCAAGGAGACCCGGGAGTTGCTGGGGGAGGTGGCGGACCTCTCCGACAAGATCGAGCTGAAGGTCTACGACTTCCTGGCCAATAAGGACGAGGCCGCCCAGTACGGGGTCGATAAGATCCCGGCCACCGTCATCGCTGGAAAGGCCAAAGGTAAGGTTCATTTCTACGGTATCCCCTCGGGATACGAGTTTGGCTCGATCATCGAAGGGATCGTGGACGTCTCCAAGTGTGCCACCGACCTGAGCGATGCCACCAAGGCCGAGCTGGCCAAGATCACCCAGCCGGTGCACATCCAGGTATTCGTCACCCCCACTTGACCATACTGTCCGAATGCGGCCAGGATGGCCCAGAAGATGGCGATCGAGAACCCGAACATCATCGCCGACACCGTGGAGGCGTCGGAGTTCCCCGAGTTGTCTCAGCGGTTCCGGGTGATGAGCGTTCCGAAGATCGTGGTGAACGACAAGACCGAGTTCGTGGGGGCATTGCCCGAGGAGCGCTACCTCCGGGAGGTGCTCAAGGCCGTGGGGGACGGCAAGGCCTAGCAAGGAAGGCCGAGGGGTAGGGGTGTATCGCATACGCCCCTACCCTGGGGGTTCTTGGCCCTGGGCCCTCTCCTCAGGGGATCTGTCGGTCCGGCACCGAACTCCCGCTGTAGGGCCGCAGGGTGGTTTCCGGAGGGGTGGTCCTGGCGTTGGGGAAGACCGACAGTTGGTCCCATTGGACTGTTCGGTAGCCGGGTGCGGTGATGGTGAGGATGTGGCTGCCGGGCTGTGCGGCCATCTGGTAGCTGCCGTCGGCAGCCGTCCTAACGCTCTGGTCCCCCATGGATACGGTGGCGCCGGCTGCCGTGCCCCTTCCGGAGAGGATAACTCGACCACTAACCACTCCTGCATCCTTCAAGTCGGTGACGGTCACCGCCTCTGCCTTCAAGGACACGGTTCCTGTCGGGATGGACACCTCCATGGTTGGCTGATAGCTTCCCTGGGAACGGGGAGCCGACAGCCGGAAGGTGATGACCAGGGTGGGTGCCTGCCGTGGCAGATCCCTCACGGTGTCATACACCTGGTGGGACCGATCTGGACTGCCGTCTCCGCGGGTGCTGCTGGAGGAGAAGACCCAGTCGAAGGCCGGCCACTCGTTGAAGGGTGAGGAGAGTTCGAAGGGCATGACGGCCAGCAGACGGTCGTCTTTAGTCCAGTAGTCCTCGAAGGCCTTCCGAGTGTAGGCCGCCCGGCTTGCCTCGTCGATGGGAGGGAAGCGGGGGTCGTCGTGGTTGCCCAGGGCGTAGCCGGCCTCGGTGGCCATCACCTTCAGGTTGCGGACGTCCCTGTATCGACCCAGCCGGGTTAGCTCCCACTGGTAGCCTCGCACCGAATAGTAGTCTTCGTTGTAGTCGGGCGGGTGGTTTCCGGCGTAGGGGTGGCTGGCCCAGACGTCGAAGGCATAGGCAGCGGCGGGAACGGCCTTGAACATGGCGTCGAGAAAGTTCAAGTGGAAGTGGTTGCCGCCGGGGGACAAAGCGCCGTTCATGATCACTACGTTAGGATCCTTGAGGGCCCGGATGGCCTCGGACACGGCCAGGAAGAAGCGAGCATACTCCGTCGGGTCGCTGGCCCCTCCCCATTCGAAGTCCAGATTGGGCTCGTTCCATATCTCGATGTAGAGCGGCTGTCCGGGACGGCGCGGAAGGCCGGCCACGACCTGCTGGAAGGCCGCGGCGATGGATCTGTAGCTGCCGTCCTTATCCACAGGCGGTTTCTCCCAGTGGACGGCCTCCGGGCTGTACACCCCCTGCAAGCGCAGGACCGGTATCAAATCCCGGGCGTACGCGGCCGAGACGAAGTCTATCCAGCTTTGCTGCGGGCCGGCGGTCGCCGGCGTGATGGGGTAAAGGAGTTCCTTGACGTAACTGCCCGGCCCTCCCAGGGCGCGAGCCCAATCGAGCTGGGCGTTGATGTGGGGGAGGTCCATGATGTCCTGCACCAGGGTGTGGATACCGTAGCGGCCGGGTCGGTTGCTGGGGGCTGGGAGGTCACTCCAGCGGAGGGTGGAGCCCACCACGGTCGGGTCTGGCGCCGGACGGCTGTTGATCTGTGCCGACCCGGCCACGTAGGCCATCCCCGAGGGCAAGGCCGCCGACAGATTCACCGTCGGGTCCGGCAGTTCCTGGTTGGCGGCCAATTTCACGTCGTAGGTGATCTCCTCGCCCGGATGGGCCAGGGGAGAGCGGGCCGGCGCGGCGACGGCCAGGCCGGCCACAGGAGGCTCTTTCGGGCCGACCGCGAAGGGGCCGGCCAGGGCTGCGATCAGCAGACTGTAGAAGGCAGCTTTCCTCATTCCACCGTCACCGTGTATACGACCTCGGCAGGCCTATCCTCGGGCGCCACCCGGACTATGGGTCGGGTCCAGGCGAAGAAGAGGAAGTAGTCGCCCGGCTCCACTGTCCAGACCAGGGTTCCCCTGGCTCGATCCGCTGCTACCTCCTCCGCCTGACGGAGAGGTGGCTGGGAGAAGGCGACGATCTGGTCCCCTGCTCGGATGGGGCCCCTAAGGGATCGGTAGAGGTAGATGGGCACCCTGGCTAGCCTTCCACCGCCCTCCGAGGTGGCCTGGTCCAGGTGAACGGTTAGCGTCCGCTCCTTGCTCTCTTCGGCGAAGTGCAGGTTCGTGAAGGGACCAACCTCGATCCCACCCACGCTGCCGGAGACCTTCACCGTTACGGTGCCCTCTTCGAAGGAAGCTGAGCGGGTGGCTTTGGAGGGTGCAGGACTCGATGCGGATGCACCGGTGGGGACGGACAGTTGGAGGAAGACCACGGCACCCGCCACTAAGGTAAGGGCGAAGATCACAGCTATCGGAGGGGATGAGGGAAGGTACATGGTCAGCCCAACAATACTGACTCCCCGATAGGCACGAAATCCCGGG
>JAJZQR010000316.1 GCA_021806765.1 Chloroflexota bacterium
CCACGTTGGCGTGTAGGAGTGGCCTCACGAGGAGATGGGACATCTGGACCCCCGCTTTCGCGGGGGTGACGTTGGCATCAGACTGTAACTCTATCTACCCGCCCTCGTGAACCATGCCTGGCGGCCCGGGGGCTACTGCTCTCTTAGGAGGCAGACTCGAGGGGAAGTATGGTTAGGCGGCGACGTCGACCACTGCGGTGGTGACAGTGGGAAGGGCGTCGCTCTCGGGGACTGGCTCGCCGTGGGCCTCCAGATCCTCGATGCAGACGGCTATGGCCTCCCTGGCCATCGGAATGGCCTCTTCGAGGGTATCACCCTCGGTGATGCAGCCGGGCAGAGCGGGGACGGTCACGGTGTACCCTCCGCCCTCTTCGGGCGGAGCCGGGTTCAAGACTATCCGGTAGTGACGTGTCTTCACAACAGCCTCTATGCTGCAGGCGCATCTACGTCGATGGACACCGCTTGGGTGCCGGCGTCGTCTTCGGGGATCTCCTCTCCATCCCGGATCATCCCGCGGATGTGAAGGGCAATGGCCTCCCTGGCCATTGCTATAGCTTCCTCCAGACTGTCACCCTGGGTAAGAATCCCCGGAAGGGCAGGGACCGATACCCAGTACCCACCCTGTTCCTTATCGGGATGCAATAGAATGGTGTAATGTCGCATCGCTCCTCCTGGCCTATAGCAGCTTTCGCAGGTCGTTGGCGGAAAGGCCGGCCTGCTTCAAGATGGACGTTAGGTTGTACGGCGGGATCGTCTTGCTGCTGTGGACGCCGACGGTGACTTTCCCCGGTTTGGTTGGGTGCTTCAGCTGGAGGTGGCTACCCTCTTGGTCTACCTCGTACCAGCCGTCCCGCTTGAGGGCTCGGAGCAGCTCAACAGCCGTGATCCTCGGCAGCCTAGTCACGGCTCTCCACCGCCTCCTCACCCACAGTGGGGTGCAGCCCCTTCTCCAGCGCCGCTTCCAGCAGCCACTTGATGGCCGCAGCCCTAGACGGGAAACGGTGCTCGAACCGGAAGTCATCGATGCGCCTCAGCAGAGGACGCTCGATGACGAAGGTGAGCATCTGTTTGTCATCTGCCATCTGGCCACCTCCCACTTCACCATTCTAGCCATCATTTCCACTATTGACAAGGTGCGACCTAGCGCCTATAGGGCCGCTATAGACACTATAGAGCCGGCAGCCGAGAAAGCACCTCGACCGCCGGCATAGCGACACGAAACGGAGGTTCGCATCGCATATACGATTATAGCGGGCGAAACGGCCACTGGGAGCCACCCGCCGACTTCTTCCGGCTGATCGGCAGGACCATCGAGCAGGCGATCATCGACCACGAGGCCAGGCACCATGAGCCAGCCGAACGTGGCAGGATCGAGCCGCCCTATCGCGCCTTCCTGGAGGAGGGAAAGGTAGTGCAGCAGGTAATCGAAGAGGCGCTGGCCAGGCACGTGGCGGATGAGCACGCGCCCTTCTCTCGCAAGGGGAGGCTGAACTTCACCTCCACGGAGGGCCTGGCGGAGTTCATCCTGAGGATAACCCGGGCCATCATGGAGGACCATCGAACGGAGGAGCACGAGCCGCCTCTAGGTAGCGTCCCGTGGATCGATGCCCGTATGAATTGAGGAGGGAGCGGAGGAAGCGGATCACATGGCGCAGGGGACCGGCTCAGCCGGCCCCTTTTCGCTTCGCGTGGAATGCCCTTGAGGCGCCACCAGCAGGGAGGAAGAATGCCCGGCGATGGCGACCCGGGGGCAGCTGCACGGGAGGCGCGTGCAGCGTGCTAAGTTTGCCTCCCGAGAGACACTTTCCCGTGGATGATCTGATTCAACCCCACCGCCGCGAAGGCGACAGCCGAGAGCGATTCCACCCAGCCCCTCCAGTCGGTGGGCGCCGGCTGATAGAGCATCGCCACCTGAGCCAACCAGGCCGCCACGGCGATGAAGGCCGTCAAGATGAATGCTGCCCACCTCTTGGTGGCGGGATCCAGGCTGGCCAGGAAGAACACGTTCTCCATCAGCCAGTAGGCCGCGATCGCGGCGCCGGTGGTGGACAGGAAGACCAGGACGTCACGCAGTTCCATGTTTCACCTCCACTATTCTCGCTAAGTATCGACACCTCACTTAGCCGGCGAAGCGTTACGCTAACGCCTGCGGCTCGAACCAGCTCAGGTCACAGCTCACGCCGCCGATTACCGCATCGGCCTCGTACTGCAACCCTACAGCCCTGGTCCATCCGCCGAAGCCGACGGCCAGGTCCTTCTCGTGTCCGTACTCTGCCACCCACAGCGGAAAGCCCGACAGATCTCCCCAGTCAGGGAAGCGAGCCACAACCCAGGCCGCGGTGTGGATGCCGAGTTTGGTGGCGCATGCCGCCCGGGCAGATCGGATCCAGGTGCTCAGGGCTTCGAAGCTCGGCAAGCCCTGCCCTCGATGTCGACCCAGAGGGAGTGCAGAGAGCCCACCAGGTCCATGACTCGCCGCATGAAAGCCCCCGGTCCGCGCTGTAATCGGGGAAGAAGTACCCCGAGCAGAGCACCCCGCGGGACTCCAGCGCCTGGAGCTGCCGCACCGTGATCGCCTGCCGCGGCTGGTCCTCCATCGGGATCCGGACGATTACGTGCTGCACGCCGGCGTCGATCAGGGCCGACACCTGATCGTCGGAGAGCTCTCCCGTGTAGTTAGAGATGTCCGCAACCAAGATCAGATCGTCGGGTTCAGGGGACGGCTGGGGCTGCTCCCCACCGTCCCCTACTGAGGGGGGAGTGGCGGCCACTGCAGGGTCGGATCGCACGCGAGCGCCAGCCGGCGTGCCTCCGACGCTAGGGTCGGGTGGTCGGAGGTGTTGCCGAAGGTCCACAGCCATGCCACCAGGTACTGGTTGCGCTGCTCCTCGGCTTTGATGCGGTTCTGGAGATCCTGAATCGTCTGTTCGTCCACTGGGGGCCTTCTTTCTGACCGGTTAACCCACGGTCTCGGGGATTTGCTTTTCCTGCTCCTTCAGGGCCTGCAGATCGTCCGCAGACCTGATAGCCGTTCGAAGTGCATTCCTCTCGTTTCGGAGAGGCTCCACGAGTTTCTCGAGGACGTTCACGCGGCTACGCAGGTAGTCCACCTGTGCCTGCAGCTTCTCCATCTGCCGCCAGAGGCCCTCCGCTCTCTCGGCCCAGCCGAGTTCCGCCTCCTGGCGGGCCTTCAGCAACTTCCAGGCGGCTCCAAGGAGAGTGGTAACTGACCCGAGAACTAGAGCGATGATGCCTGCCGTTTCTGCCGTCATTGCCGCACTATCTCCTCGCACGAAGAGTTGATGGTCTCAAGCCGCCTGGGATCCAGTGTCAGCCCTGGTTGTTGTTCCTCCGCCTCGTCGTGCTCCATCCGCCGCACCCGCCCCGACTGGTGGGGATCCTCCGCCTCGGCCATGCCGTAGGGCATCATCCCCTTGTAGCCGAGCCCTTCGGCGTCGACGTAGACCCACCCCTCGATGGGCTTGCCTCGGAGCCCATGGTGCCGCAGCTCCCGATAGGCGATGGACGACTCCTCCCAGTAGTGCCGCGACTCGTCCCGGTCGGCTCGCATCTCCTTGCCGGTGGGCTCCTTCACGAAGACGGCATCGCACCAATCCATCTGAGTGGGCAGGTCCTTGGTGAGGTGGCAGACGATGATGACCAGCCACTCGACGTGTCTGGCCTGGCGGATGGCCCGCTCCACGGCCAGGATCCCGCCGCGCTCCCCCTGGGGGTGCAGGCTGAGGGATGACTCGTCTATCACCACGATCCGCCGGCAGATCTCGGGAGGCGGGTCCTGGCCCTCGTCCAGGGCCTCCACCAGGATCTCGATGCCGTCGGCGAAGACGCTGATGGGCTTGAATGTGATCCATGGGCGCCGATCCTGGCGATACATGTTGATGCCCAGGACCGCGTAGCCGTGCTGCCCTCTCCACTGCTCCGCCAGACGCACTGCCAGCTGGGTCTTGCCGGCGCCCCTAGGACCCATGATCAGCACCACGCCGCTGGAGAGCTTCCGAAGTCGGTTCAGGAAGGGTGTCCAGGGCTCCGAGGTGCCGTCGGCCATGGAGGCGATCCCCTCGGCGGAGGCCCCGCTGAGGACGTCCTTGAGCCTCGAGACGTCGATGCCCTCGGGGGTCACCCTGACGCCCAGGTGGGTGGCCAGCCGCTCCGCGCCGTCGATGATGGGGGCGTACTCCGGAGCGAGCAGCCGCACGGCGCTCCTGACGAGCCTCGCCGTGGCGTCGGGACGGTGGGACTTCGCGCCCTGCAGGTCCTTCAGCAGGTTCGGGATATCGCCGATCATGCAGCAGCTCCTCTAAGATGCGTGGCCAGGAGGCCAAAGAGCGCGAGGCCACCAACGAGGATCCAGATGTCGATGTCGCTCCGTGCGCTTGACGCTTTCTCGGGCTTGTGGTATACAGAGTCGACGGTTCCTGGCGGGCGTCCCGACCGCGATGCGCCAGGTCGACCGGCTAGGACAGGAGTCGGGTTCCTGACACCAGGGCTAGGGCGGGCACCCCTTTCAGGGTTGTTCGCCGTTTTCTTTTTGCCAACAGCCCCCTTTCTGGTCGGGTAGGTGGTAACCCAGCTCTTGAACTTCGTCGACTTCTGGTCGGCGATTGTCTCTATGTGCTGCCTCGTCTTCCGGGAGGCCGAACGATCTCCAGGGTGCTCAGGTAGGCCATACGTCCTCTGCGCTCGGGAACAGGCTCCCAGTCATCGGACTCCTCGATGGCGGGCACTATGGCCGGCACATACTCCCATCGCCGATCTCTGTCGTGATCGACGAAGAAGTGCTGATAGACCCAGTCGGAGTCCACCTCGATGACGCTGTTGTCGGGCGCGTCGATGTACGCGAAGCCCTTCCTGTTCGCGCCTATCTCCTCGCGGATTCTCCGCAGCGCTTCCTCTCGTGACCCGGGGTAGTCGTCCCACAACCGAACGCCCCTCACCGCATCTTCTCCAGGACGTTATTGCGCCGGCGGTCGGGGACCATCTCGACGTAGAGTCCGGCCATCCGGGCCACCGTGGAGCTCTCCCGCAACGGCACGCCGTGGATCTGGGCTGCCTGAACGATTCGTCGAGCCGCGGCCTGGGCTTCCCCCCTGTCCCTGAAGGTCTGCTGGGAAAAGTGGCCGATCGCCGATCGGACGTGGCCGGCATCGTGGATGGGCAGGGCACGGAGCTCCGGCGCAGCGAAGGCGGAAGAGGGCAGGGCATCACGCTGGGCGACACTCAGTGTTGGGTTACGTTTCGTCATCCGCCACTTTGCGGCAGGCCTGCCCCGGTAGCTGGGGCGGATCCCCCGCTGCTGCATCTTCACGATCGCCCTAGCCGCACCGGCGGGGATCCGGATCCGCTCGCCGTTCTCAGTCACCATCGTGACGTAGCGACGGCGGGTGGGCTGGGGCTGTTGAGAGCCGAATAGCCAATCGAAGAAGCCCATCAAGTCTCACCTCTTGGCGGGATTCTTGGCGGCGCGCTCCACCCGACCGGCGGACAGCACGCGAGTGGCCACCCCGGCGTTGCGGATGCCGGTCGCCACAGCCTTGGCCGTCGGGCGGTGAGGCGTCCGGTACAGCTCCACCAGCTCGCCGGTCTCGGCTTTCGCGACGACCACGTACCCTTTAGCCATCAGGCAGCCTCGATCTCGAACTCGCCACCGCAGGCCCCGCACCGGCCGATCTGCCCGGCCGCCGCCGACGGGATCTTCAGGACCTCGCTGCAGAAGGGGCAGGGGTTGCGGCTGATCTCGTCCTCCAGGCGGCCGATCTCGCGCCCGAAGGAGCCGAGTCCGGGGAAAGGATGAGGAGGAAAGCCGCGGCTACGTGCGGCTGCTGGCCCAGGGGCGGATCACCGAGCAGGAGTTCGACGCAGAGCGGAACCGGGTGCAGGCTGCCCTCGCCGCTGTTCGGGGGGAGCTGAGCGCACTCGACCAGGGAGGGGCGGGCCAGCTGTCGTACCTGGACGTGGCTCTGGCCTTCTGTGGCCAGATGGGCAACCTCTGGAGGCGCTCCGACGTCGCCCACCGCAAGGCCATCGCCCACCTGGTGTTCAAGCGGATCTCCATCGACAATGCCGGCGACGTCGTCGACTACCGGCTGGCCACCCCCTTCGGCTACCTGGCCCAACAAAAAAAAGGCTACTCCCCGCGTGAGGCGGGGAGCACCATAGGTTCGAAACAGGTCCGGTATGCGCTACCAGCGAGACCAGACAGGCCGGCTCCCAGGAGCCGGCCTTGCTATGGCTCAACCCCTTTCCCTACCACCGAGGGACGGTCAAGGCACCCCCCAGCCAGCCGCCATACACACA
>JAJZQR010000317.1 GCA_021806765.1 Chloroflexota bacterium
CCAACCCCCACGAACAGCTCCACGAACTCCGAAGCACTGATGTGGAAGAAGGGGACGGAGGCCTCTCCGGCCACGGCCCGGGCCATCAAGGTCTTACCGGTTCCTGGCGGGCCCACCAGCAGCACTCCTTTGGGGATACGGGCCCCCACGGCATTGAATCTTTGCGGCGACTTCAGGAACTCCACCACCTCCTGAAGCTCCTCCTTCGCCTCGTCCACACCCGCCACATCAGCGAAGTGGACTCTCGGCTGATCCGGAGTTATCCTTCGGGCCCGGCTTCTGCCGAAAGTGAGAATGTTGCTATCTCCAGGTTGGGCGCTGACCCGACGCATGAAAAACAGAACGAGGATGATCCCCAACAGCAACACCAGCAACCAGATCAGAGAGCTGTACCAACTGGAACTGGGTTGGCTTTGGGCTTGAAGTATTAGGTGGGTCACCCTGCCCCTCCCCCTTTCGATACTAGGTTCCGACCTTGCCCCGCTCCTTGCTCTCCACCAGGGACTACGCGGCGTTCCGGTTCTCGATGTCGCGCCGCATCTGCTCGTACTGTTCCCGAGTGATCTCTCCCCTGGCGTACCGCTCGTCCAGGATCAGGCGAGCCCGGTCTCGTTCGGCAAGCGTCTCTTCAGGCCCCCTGCCGGCCCCCGGCGGGCGCCTCGACCGAGGCCATACGACGAGGAGCCACCACAGGCCGATCAGGGTCAGCAGCCCTAATATCAGCCACCACCACCACCACCACCAACCGTAAAACAGCTGAGCATACACGGCCATAGGAATTCCCGACATCCCGCTGCCCCCTTTTGGCTGAGAGGTCGCTAGATCGGTCGGCAGTGCAAGCAAAGAGCATGCCTGATCGGCGAGTTTCCCTGACCACCCGCCCTAAGGTAGACTATGGAAAGCAGAAGCTGAGACTGGACGAGCAAGCGTAAACGATATGCCCCGCTCAACCAATACCGTCGCCGTCACGGTGGCCGTCATCCTCGCCACCTTCCTGGCAGCCCTCGATACCACCGTGGTCGGCACCGCCATGCCGACCATTATCGGTGCCCTGGGAGGCCTCGCCCTCTACAGTTGGGTGTTCTCGGCCTACCTCCTTACCTCCACTACCACCGTCCCGGTGTACGGCCGTCTGGCCGACATGTACGGGCGGAAGCCGATCTTCATCATCGGGGCGGTGCTGTTCCTGGGAGGCTCTGCCCTGTGCGGCATGGCTACCAGCATGGAGCAATTGATCCTGTTCAGGGCCTTTCAGGGGTTGGGCGCCGGTGCCGTCCTCCCGGTGTCCATCACCGTCATTGGAGACATCTACTCGGTCCAGGAGAGGGTCCATGTGCAGGGCCTCTTGAGCGCCGTGTGGGGGGTATCGGCCATCGTCGGACCGGCGGTGGGGGGGCTCATCGTCGACCACGTGGGCTGGCAGTGGGTGTTTTATGTTAATCTGCCCTTCGGGATCCTCTCCATCCTGATCCTCGCCCTCTACCTCCACGAGGGGGTCGCCCACCAGCGCAGGTCCATCGACTATGTGGGGGCTATGGGCCTCACCGTCGCCGTGACCCTTCTCCTGGTAGGGCTTCTGGAGTTCGGCCAACCCGATGGCAGCCTGCCGGTGCCATCATGGGGCGTGCTGGCCATAGCCACCCTCCTGCTGGGCCTCGTCCTCTGGCACGAGACCCGCATCGAGGATCCCTTGCTGCCTATCCCCCTCTTCAAGAACCGGGTGCTCTCCGTCTCCTACGGCGCCAACTTCCTCCTGGGCACCACGCTGATGGGTTTCAACTCCTTTGTCCCTCCCTTCGTCCAGGGGGTTCTCGCCGGAACAGCCATCAGCGCAGGCGCTACCCTGGCACCCATGTCCATAGGGTGGCCGGTGGGCAGTACCTTGAGTGGAAGGCTGGTGCTACGGTTCGGATACCGTCCCGTGGTGCTGCTGGGAACCGGATTGATCCTGGCCGGATCCCTGCTCATGGCGACTGCGGGCCGCAACACCTCTCAACTCTTCCTCATGACCGCCATGGTAGTGACCGGTCTCGGCATGGGGTTCGGGGCGACTTCCTTCCTCGTAGCGGTCCAATCGTCGGTAGGCTGGAGCCAAAGGGGGATAGCCACCGCCTCCGTTCAGTTCTTCCGGAGCATAGGCGGCGCGATAGGGGTGGCGATCATGGGGGCTTTGATGAACAGCGGGCTGAGCCAGGGACTGGAAGCCGTGAGGGGAGCCCGAGCCGGAGCCCCCGTCGATGTCTCCGCGGCCAGCGCTATCCTGGATCCTGCCACTCGAGCATCTATACCCCCTGAAACCCTCGAGGCGATCCGTTTGGCCTTTGCCTCCTCCCTGCACTCCGTCTACCTGGCTATAGCCGTGGCTGCCGCGGTAGGCCTGGCTCTCACCTTCCTCTTCCCGAGTGTCAGCGTGGAGGAACAGGCCCACCAGGAGGCCAGAGCAGCCCAAACCCGCAGCGAAGTCGACCCCTGAGATCCCTGGTCAAGATCGCCGAAAAGCCCTGAGGGTTTTAGCAGAGATTTAACCCTCGCATAACAACTCCCTCCTGGCAAGCCTGTATTCTCTTCTCGGAGCCCAATGGCGACCCGGAAGGAGAGGTCGAAGGAAGTCAGGACAGGGCAGCCCCTCCCCTGGGAGAGGGCAAGGCTGCGAAGCCAAGCAGCAGAAAGGGACAGGTATGAGAGTACGGAAAGCAGCAGCTATCCTGGGGTTGGTCGGAGCCGTGGCGGCCCTGGCCGTCGTCGGCACGGCCATGGCGCAAACCCCCACGCCGGCACCTAACCAGGCGAAGACCAACTACCAGAGCATCTTCATGGACAAGCTGGCAGCGGCCCTCAACATAAGCAGGGACCAACTGAACAGCGCCCTCACCAACGCCCGGAACGCCACCGTGGACCAGGCAGTCACCGACGGCAAGCTCACTCAGCAGCAGGCCGACAAGATCAAGGCCAACCCTAACGTCGGGCCGGGCCTCGGCTTCGAATTCGGCTTCCGCGGCGGTGAGCGAGGACATAAGGGTACCTTCTTCATGGGTGGCGCCAACGTGTGGAACGCCATCGCCCAGACACTGGGGATGACCCCTCAGGATCTAACCACCCAGCTGAAGTCGGGCAAGACCCTCGCGCAGATAGCCGGAGATAAGGCGTCGGATGTCAAGAACGCCATCGTCAACACCATCAAGCCCAACCTGGATCAGGCCGTCAAGAACGGCAAGATGACCCAGGACCAGGAGAATCAGATCATCAGCAAGATCCAGAACTCGGATCTCAGCACCTTCGGCGGCCACTGGGGCGCCAGGGGTCCCCGCAAGGGCAACAACAACGCAACCCCTACCCCTAACAACAGCCCCTCCTTCTTCCGGCACGCACCAGCCGCAGCTGGAGCGCTCTAGCTCCCAGCCCCGGGTCGCTGGATGAAAGGCGAGGTTCATGAACCTCGCCTTTCTTCGTAACACTCCTCTTGCATACTTTTTACAGTCATTTAACTGCTTGTCGCCCGCGGAAGTGCCGATCTGGCTTCAGACTTGCTTTAGTTGCGCCAGCAATCGTTTACCTGAGGGCTTTCACAAAGCATCACCATTCGCAACTATCGGAGCCCTCGATGAAGGAGATCGTGTCATGAGCCTGGGTGTTCCTGTCGGGCGGCCCCTGGGTCGTCCTGCCGCACTACTGGGAAGGCTGCCGCGCCGGCAGCTCAATCTATTGCTCCTGGCCCTGCTTCTCTCTGCCATCGCCGGCTATTTTGCCTACCAGCGTTTCGTGGCCGCCGCCCGGAGCACGCCGGCCCTCCAAACGGTGCAGGCGCGGGACGGCTCCCTTGTTACCACGGTGAGCGCCACCGGCAACGTCGTGGCCGCCCGTGAGGCCAAGCTCAGCTTCCCAGTCTCAGGGAAGCTGACCGAACTGGACGTCAACATAGGCGACAGCGTGAAGGCCGGACAGGTGCTGGCCAGGATCGATCCCCAGCCCTTCCAGATCAAGGTAGACGCGGCCCAGTCGGTCCTCAACACCGCCAAGATCAAGCTCCAGCAGCTTCAGGACGGGGCCACTCCCGAGGAACGGGCCGCAGCGCAGGCTGCCTACGACGCCGCCGTGGCCAAGCTGAACGACGTCGCCGCCGGCACCACTCCCGCAGACATGGCTGCCGCCGGGGCCGCCGTCGACCAGGCCAAAGCGAGCCTGACTGCCGCCCAGGCAGCCGTCGACCAGGCCCAGGCCAACCTGAACGCCTCCCAGGCCAAGCTCGATTACCTGAAGCAGGGCGCCCAGCCCGCCGATGTAGCCTCCACCCAGAGTTCCGTCGATCAGGCCCAGGCAACCCTCACAGCAGCCCAGGCCAAGCTGAATCAGTTGAGCGCCGGCCCCACCGCCACCGACCTGCAGGCCGCCAAGAGCGGCGTGGCGTCGGCCAAGTCGGATCTCGCCACAAAGGCCAACCCCCCTCAAGAAACGGATGTCGCCCTGGCTCAGGAAGACGTCAACCAGGCCCAGACATCGCTGGATCAGGCCAAGCTGGATCTGGCCAACGCCACCCTCACCGCCCCCTTCGACGGGCTGGTCGCAGCCACCGGCCCCAACGTTGGGGAGCAGACCGGCAGCCAGATAGCAGTCACCCTCGTCGATCCCAAGTCCGTCCGCATCGACGCTACAGTGGACGAATCCGACGTGGCCAAGCTGGCCGTCGGCCAGCCGGCCACCGTAACCTTCGACGCCCTCCCGGACTACCAGCTCCAGGGCAAGGTGATCGCCATCGCACCCGCCGGCACTACCACCCAGGGTGTGGTCAGCTACCTGGCCTCCGTCGGCATCACCAATCCTGACAGGCCGCTGCCCGCCGGCATGAGCGCCAGCATCAGCGTCGAGACCAGCCGCAAGGACAACGTCCTCCTGGTCCCCAACCGAGCAATTCGGACCCAGGGGACGAACAAAATGGTGGAGGTGATCTCCGGCAACAAGACAGAGATGAAGCAGGTGCAAACCGGAGCCTCCAACGACCAGATGACCGAGATCGTCTCCGGGCTCAAGCAGGGCGAGCAGGTGGTGATTCCATCCACCACCACCCGAGCCCCCACCTTCAATGTCGGGGGAGCTGGGCTTGGCGGGCCAGGCGGCTTCCGGCCCGGCGGCCGGTAGATGGGGGTGTCCAGATGATACAGGTTAAGCAGCTAACCAAGGTCTACCAGATGGGTGAGATGGAGGTCCACGCCCTCCGAGGCGTCGACCTGGAGATCGCCGACGGGGAACTTACCGCCATCATGGGCCCTTCGGGCTCCGGCAAGTCCACCCTCATGAATATCCTCGGCTGCCTCGACCAGCCCACCAGCGGCTCCTACCTCCTGGACGGCATCGAGGTCAGCTCCATGTCCGACGACCAGCTGGCCGAGATCCGCAACCGCAAGATCGGCTTCGTCTTCCAGAGCTTCAACCTCCTCCCCCGCCGCACCGCCCTGGAGCAGGTGGAACTCCCCCTCCTCTACGCCAGGGCCACCAACCGGAGGGAGAGGGCTGTAGCCGCCCTGGAGTTGGTGGGCCTCGGCGACCGGTTGCAGCACAAGCCCACGGAGATGAGTGGAGGCCAGCAGCAGAGGGTAGCCATCGCGAGGGCTCTAGTCACCAACCCCTCCCTGATCCTGGCCGACGAGCCCACCGGCAACCTGGACACCAAGGCCTCCGAGGAGGTGATCTCCACCTTCCTCCAACTCAACCAGGAGAAGGGTATCACCGTGGTCTTCGTCACCCACGAGCCCGACATCGCCGCCTACACCCGTCGCGTCATCCACATCCGGGACGGCGCCATCAGCAGTGACGAGCGACGCCAACCGGACGGGGAGAGGGGGAGAAAGAGCGACGGGGAGAGCCCTCACCCCGTGGACCTGCCCTCTGGCCGGTCCACGCCTCTCCCAGGGGGAGAGGGAACTCATCACCCCGTCACCCCGTCACCCCGTCACCCCGTCGCAACAGGAGGTCCCAAGTGAGCCTCGTCGAAACCTTCCGGGTCGCCCTGGGTAGCCTGGTCGCCAACAAGTTGCGCTCCGCGCTCACCATGCTGGGGATCATCATAGGGGTGGGGGCGGTGATCGCCCTCATGTCCGTGGGCGAAGGGGCTCAGGCCTCGGTGACTGCGCAGATCCGATCCATGGGCACCAACCTGCTGTTCATCACCCCCGGCGCCACCACCACCGGAGGGGTCCGCTCCGCCGCTGGCACCGCTCCGACCCTCACCTACGAGGACGCCCAGGCCATCGCCGATCCCAACAACGTACCCGAGGTTGCGGAATTGGCGCCTGAAGCGGGCTTCTTCGGCCAGGTAA
>JAJZQR010000318.1 GCA_021806765.1 Chloroflexota bacterium
TTCCCTAGGTTGCAACTGGGAGTTGTCCTAGTTGTCCCTCCTACCTGTTTCCCCTATCCTTAACGCGATGTTGGGGCATGGCGTTGTGCTCCAAGACGTCGTTGTCATTGCTACATCAAGGAGGATGCCATGACTAGTGAGAGTCAACGGACCACATTGGCCATTGAAGGCCGGACCGAGGTGGCTCGCCGAAACTTCCTGCAGAAGTTAGCCGGCGCGGTCGTGGGCGGGCTATTGGTGCCGGCGGTGATCGGCGAGGTGGCTCGCGCCGCGCCGGTCGCCCAGCCACAGCCCGCCGAACCCCTGGCCGAAATTCCTGCCGTACCTGCTCCATCAGCTGGAGAGAACCCGATTGTCAGGATGATGGAGGACCTCCAGCGAGCTCTGAAGAAACCGGTGGAGCAGCGCCGCTGGACCATGGTTGTGGATCTGCGCAAGTGCCTGGGCTGTCAGGGTTGCACCATCGCCTGCATCACCGAGAACAAGCTGCCACCTGGGATTGCCTACCGGCCGGTAATCACCGAGACCACAGGTACCTTTCCCAACGTCTCGCGCAATTTCGTTCCGCGGCCCTGCATGCAGTGCGAGAACCCACCCTGCGTGGGAGTGTGTCCGGTAAAGGCTACCTACAGGCGGCCCGACGGAATAGTGGCCGTCAACTACGACCAGTGCATCGGGTGTCGCTACTGCATCACGGCCTGTCCCTATTCCGCCCGGTCCTTCGACAGCGGCTTCTTCTACCACGATCTTGCAGGCGGAGTTGCACAACCTTATGAGGCTCTCCCCTCGCCTGAGTACAAGCAGGCGCGGGTGCGCGTCCAAGGCGACTCTCCCGTCGGCAACGCCCGCAAGTGCCACTTCTGTATCCACCGCACCGAGGCCGGTGAGCTTCCTGCCTGCGTTCTCTCGTGCTTCGGAAAGGCCACCTACTTCGGCGACCGGAACGACGACCGTTCCCTCGTGGCTCAGCTCCTGTCCAGGGCTAATGCCACGCGCCTGAAGGAGGAGTTGGGCACCAAACCGAACGTTTACTACTTAGCGTAGGAGGCAGAGCATGAACGAGAACGAGATCAGTCGACGAGACTTCCTGAAGATCGGCGGCCTTACTGCCGGAGCCCTGGCAGGGGTCGCCTCCGGAACCGTTACCTTCCGCACACTGGAAAGCGCGGAGGCGGCGAGGCTCGCCGCCGCTGCCCCTCAGGTTAAATACACGGCCGACGTCATGTGTCCCGCCGAGTGCGGCCTAGCGGTGCGGGTTGACAACGGAATCGCCTCGGCGATCTACGGAAACCCCTACTGCCCCATGAACGCTGGCGCGGTCTGCGCTAAGGGCGCGAGCGGACTCCAGATGGTCTACAACCCCAACCGGATCAAGTATCCGATGATCCGTGTGGGCGAGCGGGGCGAGGGCAAGTTCAAGCGGGTGAGCTGGGACGAAGCTATCGGCTACGTAGCCGACAAGCTCACGGCCATCAAGAAGAAGTATGGTCCCGAGTCGGTGATCATGGACGCGGGGGATATCACCGACCGCGACACCTACTGGCGGCTTTTCTTCGCCTTCGGAACTCCCCACTGTACGGAGCACGGCTCCATCTGCGACACGCCTCGCAGACATGGCCCCAGGATTATGCTAGGCGGCAAGCGCATAGAGCCGGACATCATGCGACCGCTGCTCGTCCGCCAGCCCGACGGGAGCCTGAAGAACGACTACACTTACAAGACGCGGCTCATCATCTACGCCGGCTGGAACCCCTTCACGGCGACCCGCATCCCTTATGAATCCAGGGGAACGGTGGAGGCAAAGCTTGCGGGGGCTAAGATTATCGTCGTCGACCCCGCGCTTTCCAACACGGCCTCCAAAGCTGACCAGTGGATACCCATCCGCCCCGGGACCGACGCCGACTTATTCGCCGCTATGCTACGCTACATCCTCGAACAGGACAACCAGAACGACCCGTTCCGACGCTATATCGACTGGTCGTTCGAGGAGTACAGCCAGGGCTGGGACGACTTCCTGGCCGCCTTCAAGTCTTGGTGGGACAAGAAGGATCCTGTCAACAACCTGAACTACTTCTCTCTCGAGTGGGCCGCCCAGCGCACCGACATCTCGGCGGACAAGATAGCCGAGCTCGCCCACACTTTCGGTATCACCAAGCCGGCCGCCCTCATCTGGGGTATGAACGGCACCGGCCATCACTACAACGGCTACCTTCCGTCAATCATCGGGACCGCTCTAAACATCATCACCGGCAACTTCGACGTTCCTGGCGGGGCTATCGATACGGAGCTCACTAAGTCCGACAAGGGCGGCAGCTCCACCGGCAAGCAGTTCCTCACCCGCAAGGTGAAGCGTGTGGTGAACGGCAAGGAAGTGGAGGGCGAGCAGGACAAGCTCCACATGGACTACTTCGGCGACTGGCCCTCGGCCTGGGACGACGTGGTGGGAGATTATCCTCGTCGCTTCATGGAGGGCGTGACGCTTCAGCAAGGACCCTTCCGCGGTCACCGGTATCCTATCAAAGGATATATCCTCCGGACCGGCAACTCGGTGATCACGGGCTCCAATACTCAAGAGTGGGTGAAAGCCCTCACAATGAAGGAGGGTAACGACTATAAGGTCGAGCTCGTCGTCTACGTCGATACTCCTCTGCTCGAGAGCGGTCTGTACGCCGACGTGATCCTGCCCGAAGCGTCGTATCTGGAGCGGATGAGCCTCTCTGACATCTATCCCTCCCACCCGCTGATCTACCTTCGGGACTTCGTCATCGACAAGCAGCACGAGTCCAAGACGCCGTACGAAATCATGCAGCTGCTAGCCAAAGCGCTGATCGACCGGGGGGATGCGGACGTCAAGGCTGCGGACTTCACGGAGAAATACAAGAAGGAGGAGGACTTCTGGGACGAGGCCCTGGCTGGAGCTCCGGGCAAGCCCAATTCGGGACTTGTGCGCCCGTACCCGCAGTATCCCGAGGGCTACAAGATCCTGGGCACCCCGGAGTCGCTGGAAGCCGGGCGGGTGAAGGTCGACGCCGAGAAGAAGGAGATCAAGGGCGAGCCCGTCACGGTGAAGTGGCTGCGCGAAAACCACGGCATCGCCGTCTGGCCTATGTCCTATTACCGGTACAAGGGAGGCGGGATACTGAAGACCGGCAGCAAGAAGGTGGAGTTCGTCTTCAAGGCTTACGACAAGTACAACAAGCTGATCGACGAGAGCGGCAGCGTACCCCCCGCGCTCAAGGAGTTGGGCTGGGACCGCTATCCCAAGAGCTTTTACTGGTTCGAGACGAAGTGGAACCCTTACACCAACCCGGCCTACGCCAAGTACAAAGACGAATTTCCGTTCCAGGTGATCACAGGACGGATCCATCATGCCATGTCCGGCACGCAGTCAGTCGACTGGTTGGGGCGCATCCGCTCGGAGGACCTCTGGTATCCCCTGAACGACGACGTGACCGTGGACGAGGTGCTTGTCGGCAGCGATGGGCCGAAGGCGACAGGGCGCAAGCTGCGTATCCCAAAAGGGACTTGGTCCGTCGGCGTCGTCCAGATGAACGCCTCCGACGCGGCGAGACTGAAGCTGAATACGGGCGACCTCATCGAATTGGAGACGCCTTACGGAACCAAGACCCGCGGCAAGGTGAACGCGGTCCAGACCATCCGTCCCGGCACCCTTCGCATCGCCTTCGGCGGCGGCGGCCGGTTTAGCCCGGGCCTCGGCTGGACCTATTACTTCAAGGATATCACGCCGGATGCTAATATGCTCACCGATCCGAGGACGCTTTCTCCGATCATGGGCCAGCCCGGCTACTGTGACATCCTGGTCAAAGTGAAGAAGGTCTAGTATGGCCATGCACGAATCATTGCAGAGACGTACTCTGTTGTATGCACTTCTGGCTCGACTCTACACCTATCCGTTGGACGAGCGGCTTATGGAAGCCCTGGCCGCCCTGCGACTGGATGAGGCGCCGGCTGAGTTGGAGGAGGCCCTCGGCCAAATGCAGGAGGTAGCCGCTAGCTTCACGCCGGCCGAAATCGAGGTGCTGCGCGTCGAGGCAACCCGGCTCTTCGACGGGCCGGGCAAGCCCATGGCGCCGCCTTACGCCTCATTCTACCTCCACGGGAGACTGATGGGCCCGCCCGCCGCGTCGGCGTATCGGTTCTATCTCGCCCATAGCGCCCTGCCGAATTCTGACGGGCGAGTGGCTCCCGATCACCTGGCTCTGGAGCTGGGCTTCCTGCGCTATCTGGCGGCGAGAGCTGAGCGAGCTGCAACTAAAGGAAGGTCGGACGAGGTTGAAGAGAGCCTGCGGGCCTCCCGGAAGTTCGTGGAGGGGCACCTCCTGACTTGGATAGATCGTTTTGCCGAAGACGTGGTGCGCGGCGCGAACAGCGCCTTCTTCGTCGGGCTTGCCCGGTTCACCCTGGCAACCCTGGAGTGGGACAGGCGGTGGCTGGAGGCGCTGGAGACTGAGCACATACACATGGAAGGAGTACATCGGTGAGAACTGCAGAGAAAATCTTGTGGATCTTGGGCATAGCCGGCTTCCTCCTCGGCGCCATCGGACTGGTGCAGCGGGCCAGTTCGGGCCACGTGGCGGCCGGTTATGGCACATATGTGCCCTGGGGACTATGGGTGGCTATGTACGCTATGCTGGTGGGCATGGCGGCGGGGGCGTTCCTGCTGGCGGCGGTGACCTACGGCTTTGGGATACGGAGCCTCGTTCCAGTGGCCCGTCCCGCCCTTCTGGTCTCGCTGGCGAGCTTCGCCGGTGGGATGCTCGCTATCTGGCTCGACCTCGGGCATCCCCTCAGGGCCTGGAAGCTGATGCTCAACACGGGGTTTAGTTCGGTAATGGGCTGGATGGCATGGTTCTACCTAGCCTACATCGTCGTGCTAGGCCTGCTCGTGTGGCGGACGGCCGTGCTGGGAGAAAAGCAGACGGGCATTGTACGGGGCCTAGGGCTGGTGGGCATCCCGCTGGCCCTGGCCCTCGGCGGCGGTGAAGGCGCACTGTTCGGCGTACTGGGCGCACGGCCCTTCTGGCATTCGGGACTGACTCCGGTGATGTTCATACTGGAGGGGCTCCTCTCCGGCGCGGCCTTGGTCACCTTCGTAGTGGTGGTCCTGCAGCTCGTCGAGGAGAGGACCGGCCAACTGATGGGACGCATCGTCCTCGGGTTGCTCGCCCTGTTTATCGTGTTCGAGTGGGCGGAGGTATCCATAGGTTACTACGCCTCGATCCCCGCTTACGCGGAGAGTCTGCGACTGGTGCTCTTTGGGGAGTACGCCTGGGTGTTCTGGGGGGTCCACCTTGGATTGGGCGTCGCCGTACCGCTGGTGTTCCTGCTGGTCGCTGCCCGTAGCAAGGGTATGGTGGCACTGGCGGCGGCACTGATCGCCGTTACGGCGCTGACCACCAAGCTGAACCTGGTGATCCCCGGCCTCGCCGTCCCCGAGTTCGAGGGGCTGCGAGATGCCTACACGGGACCCGGGCTCTCCTTCCAGTATTTCCCTACGACCATGGAGTGGTTGGTGGGTCTTTGGATCGCCGCCGTCGCCGGGCTGGTGTTCCTGGCAACATACAGGATTGCTGGTAAGCTGGCGGCGAGACCGGAGGCAAGAGGCGAGCCAGCAGGAACCAGGGCATCAGACAAGCTGGCGCTGCAAGGATAGCAGGGCGAGTTAGGTCGCCAACCACAAGATCAGGTGGGCCCAGTTGCGTTCTTGCTCGGAAGCGCTGACGCGGCCGGGCCCATTCCGCCTTCGGGAGACAAACACCTCCACTTCTGGATGTTATCGATCCTCCTAGCTCACTGACGGCTGCTCTTGACAACGTGACACAAGCGCAGGTATCATATCATTAATCCGTGATATATCAATACGTTGGGGGTAGCCTATGCCGGTCGTTGCTAATGCTCAAGCCATCGGCCTCAAAGCCAAGCTCTTTCGCGGCTTTTCCGACCCTTCCCGTCTGTCGATTGTCGACGCGCTGCGTGGCGGTCCCCTGACCGTCACCGAGATCGTCGAGGCCACCGGCCTGAGCCAGTCGAACGTTTCCAACCACCTCAGTTGTCTGCGCGAGTGTGGACTGGTCACCTGCGAACAAGAGGGGCGCTACGTTCGCTATCAATTGAGCGATGCGCGGGTCGCCACGATTCTTGGCCTTGCCGAGGGCCTGCTGGCAGACGTGGCAAAGGGCGTTTACGAATGCACCCGCTACAGCTCTCCTGAGGAAGCCTGACTGTGGCAAGTGACCAAGAGGTGCGTCGAGGAGGCAGAGATGCGTAGTCTGCGGATTCAATT
>JAJZQR010000017.1 GCA_021806765.1 Chloroflexota bacterium
CCAGAGCCTGCTGAACAACGAGCAGATGAAGGCCCACTACCTGGGCGGCCACGCCCACGTCAAGGAGGCCCGACAACGGCGGCAGGCTCAGCCAGGGGTGCAGCCGGCCTAGCCTGATGGAGACGGGGAGACGGGGAGAGAGGATGTACCGCCTCTCCCAGGGGGAGAGGCCGCCCGAAGGGCGGGTGAGGGCTCGTTCGGGGCCAGACTGAGAGCCCTCACCCTGACCCTCTCCCAGAGGGAGAGGGATCTCCGTGTCTCCCCGTCCCCCTTTCTCCCCGTCCCCGTCCCGTCGCTTCGGCGGGCTCAGCAAGATCATCCTGTTGAAAGCAATTATAACTTGACAAGCTCGCAACAAGGGGTATCATGCGCGTCTAGGTGCCGCCAGCAATGGCCCGGGATTTCACCGACGATCCGGGGCTGTTCGACTCCTGAACCTAAAACGCTCGAAACGAGCAAGGGAAGGAGATCCTCATGGCGAACCTCAGGCGTGTCCCTCTGGTATTCCTCGCGACCTCGCTGCTGATGGTGGCAGCAGCAGCCTGCTCAGGCGGCGGCTCGGCCCCACCCGCCACCCAGGCTCCCCAGAAACCGGCCGCAGCCGCCACCGCGCCCCCAGCCGCCGCAGCGGCACCCAGCGCCACCCAGCCCGCCGCAACCGGCGGCGAGATCCGGATTGGCGCGGGCCTCAACATCACCGGCCCCACAGCCTCACAGGGCGCCCTTTTCCGAAACGCCATACAGTTAGCGGAGAAGCAGATCAACGCGGCCGGCGGGATCAACGGCAAGAAGCTCAACGTGGTCATAGAGGACGACCAATCCAACAACCCGGGAGCGCTGGCAGCGCTGAACAAGAACCTCGAGCAGGACAACGTCCTGGTCGAGATTGGCCCCGTCCTGAGCACCCAGGTCCAGGCCATCTCCGACGCCGACAAGCAGGCCGGCGTGCCGATGGCCACGGGCGGTACGGCCGTCAAGAACACCCACATGGGCAACCCCTGGCTGTTCCGGATGCGTCCGGATGACTCCGTCGCCGCGGCGGCGATGGTCCAGTACATCAAGGACGACATGAAGCTCACCAAGGTCGGCATCGTCCACGACTCCGACGCCTTCGGTACCGGCGGCGCCAACCTGGTGGAGCAGTACTCCAAGGACAACGGACTCACCGTGGTCAGAAACGAGGGCTACACCGCCGACAGCAAGGACTACACCGCCCAGTTGCTGGCCCTCAAGAACGCCGGCGCCCAGGTGATGGTGGTGTACGCCACCCGCCCCGAGGACGCCGCCCTGATCGAGAGGCAGTACCACGACCTGGGCTCACCCTACAAGTACATGGGCTCACCCTCCAGCGCCGAGGCGGATACCCTGGCTCTATCCAAGGACTCCGCCAACGGGCTGTACGCCGTGGTCGACTTCGCCCTGGGGCAGACGGACATCTCCAAGAAGTACGCGGACGCCTACAAGCAGGCGTACAACCAGGAGCCCGACGCCCTCTCGGCCTGGAACTACGATGCAGTCAACCTCTTCGCCAATGTCATCAAGACGGCGGGGGAGGACCGATCGAAGATAATCAAGGCCATCCTGGACACCCACGGGTGGCAGGGGGTGTGCGGCAGCTACGACTTCACGCCCAATGGCGACGGCCTCCACTCCAACAGCGTCGTCCAGGTCCAGCCGGGTGGACAGCTGAAGCTGCTGAAGGTGGTCACGGTCAAGCCCCAGCAGTAGGCTCACCCGTCCGATGCCCGACGGCGGGATCACCGTCGCAGCGAGGATAATCGGGGGCGGTCGCATCGCGACCGCCCCCGCAGATTCTTAGCGCATGTAGAAGCCGCCGTCCACGTTGAGGGTCTGGCCGGTGATGTAGCCGGCGTCGGGGGAGACCAGGAAGGCCACGGCGTTGGCCACGTCCTCGGCGGTCTCCAGCCTGCCCAGGGGGATGGAGGAGAGCCGCTGCCTCCGAAACTCCCCCATGGGGGTGCCGAACTGCTCGGCCATCTCTCTATCGATCTGGTCCCACATGGGGGTCTCGACGATGCCGGGGCAGATGGCGTTCACCCGGACCCCCTGGGGGGCCAGGTCCGCCGCCAGGGACTGGGTGATGGAGATCACCGCTGCCTTGCTGGAGGCGTAGTGGATCTGAAGGGGACGGGGGCCCTGGGCGCTGATCGAGGAGATGTTGACGATGGCCCCGCTGCCCTGCTTCACCATCTGCCGGGCCACCAACTGGTTGGTGAAGAAGGTTCCCTTCGCGTTGACGCTGAAGATCCGCTCCCAGTCGGCCTCGGTCACCTCCAGGGCTCGCTTGACCTGGATGACGCCCGCGCAGGGGACCAGGATGTCGATCCTCCCGAATCTCTCCACGGCGGCGTCCACCATAGACTGAAGCTGGGTCACGTCGCTGACGTTCACCCTGATAGGCAGAGCGCTCCTGCCCAGCCCCTTCACCTCCCCCGCCGTGGCCCCGGCACTCTCCGGGTTCAGGTCGGCCGCCACGATGTCGGCCCCATCTCGGGCCAGGCGGAGCACCACCGCCTTGCCGATGCCGCTGCCGGCGCCCGTGACCAGAGCCACTTTACCTTCCAGGATCCCTACCATCCCCTACCTCCCCGATTCTATCCCCGGGCTACCTGTGGCAGCCCACTGAAATCCTATCCCGCCGCGTGGAACTGTACAATCCCCTGCGACCATCGTCGAGCCTGCCCAGCCTGCCCCGACCCTGGGCGAATGTCCAGGGCAGAGCAGCCGTCGAGGCGGGATCGAAGGGGCACGCCCCCGCCCCTTCAGGCAACCAGGGCCCGGCCCGCATCCGACTCATGGTACGATCATCATACCGCCCCGTCAACGGGAGATGAGAACGAAAGCGTTTTGTGGCATACTCTGGCTGACGATCCGTATGGAGGGATTTCCCGGCCTCCCCCCACTGGCACCGGGCGTGCATATAGTTGCCGCTGGCGAAGGAAGCCCGACCACGTGACACCCCACCGCCGGAGCCACCGTTCCTCGCCCATACCCCGGCGAGGAGCCACACGGCTTACGCCCTGAGGCGTCCAGAACAGGATCAAGAGAACAACTATCTCCTTCACCCCGTCCCGTCGGGTGAACGGAGCTTGCCCGCCCCTCCGGACAGGGTTCCGATCAGGCAGGCGGGCCAATTCATCCATCGGCTCTACAGGAGGACACGTGAAAACGGAGACCCGAATACGACAACAGCGGTTCATCCCGGCTGAAGAAGCGATACCACATCAGCGGTCTACCGTGGAGGAGAAGACAGCCCCGGCCCCGCTGGGAGCCCTGGCCTGGGCCCACTTCTTGAACGACGGTTACGTCAACTACCTGCCGGCGATCCTGCCGGTGCTGCTGCAGCAGTTGAACATCCCCCTGGCCCTGGTGGGCAGCCTGATCCTGGCCCTCCAGGGATTCGGCTCGCTGCTCCAGCCCTTTACGGGCTGGTGGGCGGACCGGCGGGGCGGGCGCCGCTTCATCCTGATCGGCCTCACCCTCAGCGCCCTGGGAGCCAGCCTGATCGGCCTGGCCCCCAGCTACTGGCTGCTGATCGCCCTGCTGGCGGTCGCGGGGCTGGGCAACGCCCTCTTCCACCCCCAGGCCATGGCCTCGGCCAGGTCCGTGGTGCGATCCCGACGACAAGGGCTCCTGATGTCCTTCTTCCTGATCGGCGGGGAGTTCGGCCGGGGTCTCTGGCCCAGCGTGGCCGGCCTGCTGGTGGTGTTCCTGGGGCTGCACAGCCTCTGGCTCTTCGCGCTGCCCGCCATGGTCACCCTGTTGCTGCTGGGCAGGCTGGTCCCCGAGTTGCCGGCCCGCTCACCGGAGAGGCTCCAGAAGGCCGCCCCGACCCACTGGCTTCCAGTCCTGGCCCTGGTGGGGTTCGTGGGACTCAGGGCCACCGTCTCCTACGGGGTGTCCACCTTCGTGCCGCTGCTGTGGCACGATCACGGCGGCTCCCTGGTGGCGGGGGCGTCGCTGATCAGCATCATGCTGGTGGTGGGGATCGCCGGCAACCTGTCGGGTGGAATGCTGGCCGACTGGATCGGCCGCCGGCCGGTTCTGCTGACCTCCAGCCTTCTCTCGGCCCTCTTCCTGGCCCTCTTCATGGTGGTCCAGGGACCCTGGCTCTGGGTGAGCCTGGCCCTCCTGGGGATCGCCAGCTTCGCCACGGCGCCCATCACCCTGCTGATCGGCCAGGACCTCTTCCCCAACAACCACTCCATGGGCTCGGGCTTGGCCCTGGGGGCGGGCAACGCCGTGGGGGCCTTCGCGGTCTTCGGCTTCGGCTTCATGGCGGCAGCCGCAGGGCTGGCGGCCCCCCTGTGGAGCATCGCCGGCCTCTCGCTGCTGGGGATCCCCCTGGCCCTGGCCCTGCCGAAGTAGGGGCGTATTCCATAGCCCCCACGAACGGCAGAAGAACCCCTTGACATCCCGATCCATGGGGACTATCCTTTGCCTAGATACCCCTCCCCCTGGGGGGAGGGGGGTGCAACGGGCCTCGGGCCCGAGGAGGCTACCTTGAGAGACCCGAAACTGAAGCAGGACCTGCTCAACCGGTTGAAGAGCGTCGAGGGCCACGTCCGCGGTATCCAGCGGATGGTGGAGGAGGACCAGTACTGCATCGACATCCTCAACCAGACCGGCGCCATCCACAAGGCCCTGGAGAAGATCGACGTGATGATCCTGGAGAACCACCTCCAGAGCTGCGTCACCACGGCCATCCGGGGCGACGACCCCAGGGAGCGGGAGCGGGTTCTTCGAGAGCTACTGCTGCTGTTCCAGGGGGGTCCGGCGTCCCAGCGGGGACGTCATCTCCAGGCAACAGCGCTGGAGGCGCTGGTCAGCAGCGAGGACGGCGGCGGGAAGTGCTGCAACTGAGCGATCAGCAGTCAACCGGCAAGCCGGTAGTAACGGCTTCAGCCGTTCGTCCTGCTTCTCGTGGCAAGGGGACGAACGACTGAAGTCGTTACTACGGGAAGGCTGACAGCTCAGAGAGGATAGTGTTATGGCAACGGCTAGAGAGGAAACCGAGCAGGGCATCAGGACCACCCTGGAGATAACGGGGATGACCTGCGCCTCCTGCTCGGCACGCATAGAGAAGAACCTGGCAAAGCTGCCAGGGGTGCTCCACGCCAACGTCAACTTGGCCACCGACAGGGCCACCGTGGAGTTCGATCCCACCACTGTAGACGAGACGAAGATGGTGGAGGTGATCAAGGACCTGGGCTATGGGGTCCGGGAGAAGCAACCCGAGAAGGTCACCTTCAACGTCACGGGGATGACCTGCGCCTCCTGCTCGGCCAGGGTCGAGCGGACCCTCAACAAGCTCCCCGGCGTCCATGTGGCCAACGTGAACCTGGCCACCGACAAGGCCACCGTGCTCTTCGAGCCCGGCCTGGTGAGTCTGGCCGACTTCCGGAGGGCCATCGAGGACGTGGGATACGGCGTGGTCGAGGAGAAGGAAGAGGCTGCTTCCGGCCCCGACGACGCCACTCTGGCCGCCCGCAAAGAGGTCATCCAGGCCCGCAACAAGACCATCTTCGCCCTGGCCCTGGGGGCTATCATCTTCGTGGGGAGCTTCCATGCTCTCTTCCCCTGGGTCCCTGCCTTCCTGGGCAACGTCTACCTGCTGTGGGCCCTGGCGACGGTGGTGCAGTTCTGGGCAGGCTGGCGCTTCTACAGGGGCGCCTGGGCCAACGCCAGGCATCTGTCCGCCAACATGGACACCCTGATCGCCATGGGCACCAGCGCCGCCTACCTGTACAGCGTCGCCGCCATTCTTTTCCCGAGCCTGTTCTCGGCCACGGGCCAGATGCCGGAGCTGTATTTCGACTCGGCCGCCATCATCATCGGTCTGATCCTGATGGGCAAGTATCTGGAGGCTCGAGCCAAGGGGCAGACCGGCGAGGCTATCAAGAAGCTGATGGGGATGCAGGCCAAGACGGCCCGAGTGATCCGGGACGGGCAGGAGGTGGACCTGCCCATGGAGGCGGTAACCATCGGCGACGTGGTGCTGGTCCGGCCGGGGGAGAAGGTCCCGGTGGACGGCGTCGTCCTGGAGGGCCGTAGCGCCCTGGACGAAAGCATGATCACCGGCGAGAGCATCCCGGTGGAGAAGGGCCCCGGCGACGAGGTGATCGGGGCCACCATCAACAAGACGGGCAGCTTCCAGTTTCGGGCCACTAAGGTAGGCAAGGATACGATGCTCGCCCAGATCATACGGCTGGTGGAGGAGGCTCAGGGGAGCAAGGCTCCCATCCAGAGGCTGGCCGACGTCATCTCCAGCTACTTCGTGCCGGCGGTGATCGGTGTGGCCCTCCTCACCTTCGCGGTGTGGTGGCTGTTCGGCCCGGCGCCGGCCTTCACCCACGCCCTGCTGAACATGGTGGCGGTGCTGATCATCGCCTGCCCCTGCGCCCTCGGCCTGGCGACCCCCACGGCCATCATGGTGGGAACCGGCAAGGGGGCCGAGAACGGGGTGCTGATCCGCAGCGGCGAGGCGCTGGAGACGGCCCACAGGATCCAGGCCATAATCCTGGACAAGACCGGCACCCTGACCCAGGGCAAGCCGGTGGTGACCGACCTGCTGCCCGCCGAAGGGTCCTCGGAGGAGGAGTTGCTGTCCCTGGCGGCCTCGGCGGAGCGGGGCTCGGAGCACCCCCTGGGCGAGGCCATGGTGGCAGCCGCCCGAGACAGGGCCCTGGAACTGATGGATCCGAAGGAGTTCCAGGCGATCCCGGGTCACGGGATCGAGGCCACCGTCGACGGCAGGCGGGTGGTGATGGGCAACGAGAAGCTGATGAACGATCGGGGTTACTCTCTGAACGGTCTGAGAGAGCAGGCGATAGCCCTGTCCGACCAGGGTAAGACGGCCATGTTCGTGGCGGTGGACGGCAGCCTCGCCGGCATCGTTGCGGTGGCGGACACGGTGAAGGCCGGCTCCATCGAGGCCGTGGCCGAGCTGCGGAATATGGGGATCGAGGTGGCGATGCTGACCGGCGACAACCGCCGCACGGCCGCCGCCATCGCGAAGCAGCTGGGGATCGACCGGGTCCTGGCCGAGGTGCTCCCCGAGCAGAAGGCCGAGGAGGTGAAGAAGCTCCAGGTCGAGGGCAAGGTGGTCGCCATGGTGGGCGACGGGATCAACGACGCCCCGGCCCTGGCCCAGGCAGACGTGGGGATCGCCATCGGCACCGGCACCGACGTCGCCATGGAAGCCAGTGACATCACCCTGATCAGCGGAGACGTGCGAGGGGTGGTGACGGCCATCCGGCTGTCCAAGCAGACCATCCGCACCATCAAGCAGAACCTGTTCTGGGCCTTCGGCTACAACGTGGTGCTAATCCCGTTGGCGGCCGGGCTCTGGTACCCCTTCTTCGGGATCCTGCTGAACCCGATCTTCTCGGGGGTCGCCATGGCCATGTCCTCGGTGTCGGTGGTCAGCAACTCCCTGCGGCTTCGCCGCTTCCAACCTGCGCGCTGGTAGGACTGAGGACTGGGGACTGAGTAAGGCGGAATCTCTCAGCCCTCAGTCCCCATAGCTCAGTCCTCTGTTAGAACAAATGAAGGAGAGGCAACCAATGGAATCCACAACCCTGCACGCCCCCGATATCTCCTGCATGCACTGCGTCATGACGATCAAGAAGGCCGTGGGCAAGCTGGAGGGCGTCTCCAGCGTGGAGGCCGACGCCGGCACCAAGGACGTCCAGGTGACCTTCGATCCTGGGAAAGTAGACCTGGCACGGATCAAGCAGGTCATGGCCGACGAGGGCTACCCCGTCAGCAACTAGCGGGCATCCAACGGTTTGGGGATGCCAGAACTGTCGCATCGACCGCCGGAATAGCCCGAGGGGCTGATGAGAGGCCGATACGGAAGGAGAGTACAGGCCATGGCAAAGGATCCCGTTTGCGGTATGGAGTGCGACCCGAAGACCGCCGACAAGGTGGAGTACAGGGGAGAGACCTTCTACTTCTGCAACCGAAGCTGCAAGGAATCCTTCGAGAAGGACCCCGAGAGGTACATCCACGGCGCCATCGGCCACGCCCACATGATGCACGAGGAGGGCCACGAGGGACACCACCACCACCACTAGGCTGTAGTCCCGAACCGAGGAGTCGAGGCTTCAGCCGGTGCCGAAAGGGACCCCGGCTGAAGCCTCGACTCCGTATCGAACTCGCCACCTTCAGAGCCTCTCCCTTCCTTCCGATGAATCTCCTTGAAAGCTGAAATCCCCCCGAATTGCCAAGGGCAACAGGCTCAGGATCCCATGAGGAAAGGCAGGAGGTAGCAAGATGCCAGTACAGTGGACCCCAGACCTGGCAGTGGGCGTATCACTGATCGACGACCAGCACAAAGAGCTGTTCAAGAGGATCAATCAGCTGTTGGAGGCCAGCAGCCAGGGCAAGGGCAAAGAGGAGATTGGGAAGCTGATCCAGTTCCTGTCCGACTACGTGGTAACCCACTTTGGGACGGAAGAGAAGGCGATGGTGCAGCACGGCTACGGCGGGATCGCCGCCCACAAGGGAGAGCACCTGGCCTTCCTGCGGGATTTTGGCGACCTGGCCAAGAGCTACGAAGCCCAGGGAGCCTCCACGTCCCTGGTGATCGCCCTCCAGCGCCGGGTGATCGACTGGCTGAACAACCACATCCGCCAGTCTGACAAGGCCCTGGGCGTCTTCTTGAAGACGAAGCTATAGCCGCACCCCCATTCTGTAGCCGCAGGCTTTACGCCTGCGCGTAGCTCGTGGTGCAGCAGCCCTTTTCCCACGAGGCGACGCGCATCCATAAAGGATGCGGCTACAGTCGCGCGGCCGCGCGCACCTGTAATGAAGGTTAACAACCTGATCGGGTAATGTATAGGTGGTTCGCGAACCTCCCCCATGGGTCGCGGAGTGGAGGCTTTAGCCGGACGTTCCCCCATTCCGGCCAAAGCCTCCACTCCACTGAGTGCGTCGTTCCCTAAAGGCGGGTTTATCCGTGCCGCCCGAACGATGGCTTGGATGGTGTAGGGCGGGGCCCTGTGCCCCGCCGCCCGGACGAACGACGTGAGCGTGGCGGCAGGGCAGGGCGCCCTGACCTACGAATCGAAATCACCTTGCAGCTATCGAACTCACCGCCTTCGGAGCCTCTCCCCCCTGCTGGCAGGCTTCCTGCTTCTCAGCTTGCCGAGGAGTGGTAGCAGGTGATAGGAGAGGCGATCTACTTTCGCTGGCTGGGGGTAGCCGGCATCGAGTTGAGCACCGGCGAGCAAGTGCTGGCCATCGACCCCTTCTTCAGCCGCCCCCCCTTCCGCCGGATGTGGTTCGGGCGGGTCGTCCCGGACCGACCGCTGGTGGCCGCCAAGCTGCCACAGTGCGACTTCGTCCTGGTCACCCACTCCCACTGGGACCACTTGATGGATGTCCCCGAGGTGGTGCGCAACACCGGCGCCCTGGCCCTGGGCTCAGGCAACAGCTGTCGGTTGCTCTCCATCCTGGGAACCCCCCAGGAGCAGACTCGCCAGATCCACGCTGGCGACGACTTCTCTCTGGGGGAGTTTCGGATCCATGTCCTCCCGGCCAGCCGTGGTACCGCCCTACAACAGCCGATCTTCGCGGGCGTGCTGCCCCAAGAGTTGCGCCCGCCGCTCCGAATTCGGGACTACCGGATGGACCTCAACTTCAGCTTCCTGATCGACGTGGGGGGATACCGGCTGCTGGACTGGAACAGTGAGGACCCGGAGCCGGCTGTCCCGGCTGACGTCCTGTTTGTTGGGCCTCAGAGGAGCCGCCAGTACTACGACGCCCTTCTCCGGCAGGTGCGGCCCCGAATGGTCATCCCGATCCACTGGGACGACTTCTTCCGGCCCCTGTCCAAACCGCTACGCCCCATCTTCGCACCGCCCGCCTGGGCCTTCCCACCCCTGCGAACCCTGAACCTGGCCGAGTTCAGGCACACGCTCCAGCGGGTCGCGCCCACCACCAAGCTGTTCCTTCCGGAGATCTTCCGTCCCTACAAGCTCGATCACGTGATCTGAGCGTCGATCTCGAACCACCGTTGGTCCGCCAGAACCACCGAGGTGTGCGGGACCTCTATGGTCCCCTCGCTAACCCGCACGCAGCGGCCACCAACCCGGGCCGCGGTGATCTCCCCTCGGGCCTTGTCGGCCTCCACCTGAAGCAGGCTGGGGCGTCCCATCTCGAACCCCTGCTCCACCTGCCAGCGGAGGGTCCCCTCCGGCCTGGGATCTCGCACCCCAAGGTAGCCGGCCAGCGCCGCGGCCGCGGCTCCGGTAGCCGGATCCTCCCTCAGACCTATGGATGGGGAGAACATGCGGGCCCGCACGGTGGATCCCGGCAGTTCGGCATCGTAGGTGAAGATGTACGGTTTGGGAGCCCAGTAGGGGGCCAGATGGCGCTCCCAGGCCGTAGGGTTCACCCGTATCCTGGTCAGGACCGAGCGGTCCCTCACCGGCACGAAGAGGAAGGGGTTTCCACAGGAGACCGCCTGGGGGCTGCTCTCGCCGGTAAGCAGATCCGCGGGCTTCAGGGAGAGGGTCTCGGCGATGGCCTCCAGGGAGGGAGGCGGGGGTCCGAACTCGGGGAGCTTGGCCGCCGAGAGCGTGGCCGACACCGGCTCTCCTCGCTCGGCCTGGATGGTTACGGAGACCGGGCCCACCTTCTCTTCCAGCACTATCGTGGTGGTATCCCCCTGCAGATCCACCTCCCCCAGAGAGGCCAGCAGGAAGGCGGTGCCGACGGTGGGATGGCCGGCGAAGGGGAGTTCGCTGGTCGGAGTGAAGATCCGCGCTCGCCGGGTGTGGTCCCGCTCCTCGGGAGGAAAAACGAAGGCGGTCTCGGAGAGATTGAACTCTCGGGCAATCTGGAGCATCTGCTCCGCATCCAATCCCCGGGCATCGGGAAGGACGGCCAGCGGATTGCCGCCGAAGGCCCTATCGGTGAAGACGTCCAGGGTGTAGAAGGGATAGCGCATGGGCCGAACCTCCTTCAAAACCGTGCAGACACTGAGTGGCGCATCACGCGTACAAGGCCCCTCGCTACATCGCCGCAAGCTGCTGGTGCCGGAAACAGCTCACCAGGTGGTCGTTGACGAGTCCCACCGCCTGGAGGTGGGAGTAGACCACCGTGGGTCCCAGAAAGGTGAAGCCCCGGCGCCGCAGGTCCTTGCTGACCTCCTCTGAGAGGGGGGTGCTGGCCGGGATCTCGGCCAGGGTATGCCACTCATTGCGAACCGGCTTGCCGTCCACAAAGCGCCAGAGGTACCGGTCGAAGCTGCCGAACTCCCCCTGGACCTCCAGGAACCGGGCAGCGTTGTTGATGGAAGCCTGGATCTTCCGGAGGTTCCTGACGATGGTCGGGTTCTCCATTAGCTGCTCCACCTCCCGATCGCCGTAGCGGGCGACCACCTCCGGGTCGAAACCGGCGTAGGCCCTCCGGTAGCCCTCCCGCTTCCGCAGGATGGTGATCCAGCTGAGCCCCGCCTGGGCGGACTCCAGCAGCAGGAACTCGAACTGCTTCCGATCGTCGTGGGCGGGAACCCCCCACTCCTCGTCGTGGTACCGGACGTACAGGTCGTCGGTACCGCACCAGGGACACCTATCCATCTACCCTCCTGACCTCAACTGTTCGTCGGCAGCGAAGCGGTGAAATCTACCACCGGATCGCCGCCCGGATCTGAGCAATCTGCTGAAGGTGGTTCTCCCCGTGGCCCACGAAGGTGGAGAGCAGGCTGTCCAGGGTCAGCAGTCCGGCCTCCAGGTGCACCCCCGATCGCTGCCAGGCGGACTCCGGCAGCCCCTCCAGCAACGAGGACCACCGTTCGTGGAGCCCCCTCAGGATCTCCAGGGAGGGATCGATGGGAACCCGAGTGGTGTCGGGAAGCTCGGCCCACCTCTCCTGATCGTAGGGCTTCAGGATCGGCTTCTCCTCGGTGAGGACCAGCTTCATCCGGATGAAGCCGTTCATGTGGGCGTCGGCCAGGTGATGGACCACCTGCCGCACCGACCACTCCCCATCACCCCCCGGCTCGTCCATCTGAACCTCGCTGAGACCCCCTACGGCCGATTCCAACCGGGCCGGGAACTCCCGAATCCTGGCGACCATCTCCCGCCGCTCCGCTGCTGTAGCCACGAGGACCCTCCTTCCCTTCCTGCAGGGCCAGGGCTCGGCCCCACTCTCGACGACGGTCTTCAAAGGCTGCCGAACGGCAGCATCGACCATTTTACCGCCTCAGCGCAACAAGCGATAAGAACTGGATCGCGAGGCTCTCCTGAACGCTGCTTTCGCTGTGAAAGGAAGCGGCGATTGCGGTAGAATGCGCCACACCCCGGCATTTTCCCAAGGAGAGAGTGGAGTTGGAGGCCTGCGGAACCCTGGCTGCCACGACAGAGGAGAAGGACCGTATCGCCCCCGGCCTGCGCCGGGGGATGCGGGATTCCGTCTCCCTGCTGCTGGGCTTCTTCCCCCTGGGGGCGGCCTTCGGGATCGCCGCCCGCCAGTACGGCTTCTCGGCCCTGGAGGCCAGCCTGATGTCGCTGCTGGTGTACGCCGGTGCCAGCCAGTTCATCGGCATCGCCCTGATCGCTACGGGGGCCGGCCTCCTGGAGGTGGCCATCACCACCTTCTTCGTGAACCTGCGCCACGCCCTGATGAGCGCCTCCCTGGCCGTCTACCTGCGCAACCTGCCCCGGGGGCTGCTCTCCCTGCTGGCCTTCCAGATCACCGACGAGACCTTCGGCCTCTCCATCACCCGCTTCGCCCGGGGCGAGGCCAACCGCTGGTACCTGCTGGGGGCCAACCTGGTCACCTACACTACCTGGAACGTGGGCACCCTGGCGGGATACCTGGCCGGCGAACTGCTGCCCCCCATCGTTCGGGACGCCATGGCCTTCGCCCTACCGGCGGTGTTCATCTCCCTGCTGGTGATGTCCTGCCGGGATCGGGTCACCGTGGCCGTGGCGCTCTTCTCCTCCGCCCTGTCGGTGGGACTCTACCTGGGACAGATCAACTCGGGCAACGTGATCCTGGTCGGGCTGGCCGGGGCAACCCTGGGGATGGTGCTGGAGCGATGGCAGACAGAGTAGCCTTCGTGGTGGCAATGATGCTGGCCACCTATCCGGTCCGGCTGGCGCCGCTGCTGGCCCTTTCGGCCAGGAAGCTCCCGGAGCCGCTGGTGCGGTGGCTCCGCTACGTGCCGCCGGCCGTCTTCGCCGCCCTGGTGTTCCCCGGGCTGCTGCTGCGGAACGGGCAGCCCGCCGTCACCCCCACCAACGGCTACCTGTGGGCCGGCGCCGCCACCTTCGTCGTGGCCCTGGCCACCCGGAACCTCTCCAAGGCCGTGGCGGCGGGGATCGCGGTGGCGCTGCTGACCGCGCTGTTTCTCCACTGACTGAGGGAGCTAGAGAGATGGATCCTTCCTTCACCCTACGAGAAGCCACCACCGAGGACATACCGCTGCTGGTCCGGCACCGGCGGCTGATGTTCGAGAGCATGGGGTTTGCGGACCAGGCCCGCAACGACGCCATGGACGTGGAGGTGGCAACCTACCTGACCGAGGCGGTTCCCAGCGGGGAATACCGCGCCTGGATAGCCACTACCCCTGAGGGGGTGACAGTGGGCGGGATCGGCTTGATCCTGATCCAGATAGCAGCGAGTCCCCGCAACCTGCGAGGCCGCTACGCATACCTGATGAGCCTGTACGTGGAGCCGGAGTATCGGAGGAAGGGTATGGCCAGGGCACTGGTGGAGCGGACCATCGCGTGGGCGCGGGAGCAGGGCATCGTCGAGGTACGGCTCCACGCCTCCGACCAGGGCCGCCCCCTGTACGAGGGGATCGGCTTCCGCCAGACCAACGAGATGCGGATGATGTTGGGAGACTGAAGGGGTGAGGAACCCTCAGGGCTGGATTGGGCCGTGAGGTTGGTTGAACTTCAGACAGTGGCGGTAGAAATCCCGCAAGGAGCGAGCAGAGACCGGATCTTTTCCCTCGATTTGGCCCAGGATCGACTCCCAACTGAGACAGTCCACATTAGTCCGTTCGAAGGCAGAAAGGAAACTCTCCCGAAACCATCGATCCTTCTCCCCCTGATAGCCCGCCACCCGCCTCCGGACCTTGGCTAACATGCCCGCCCTGTCCACCTCCTGAGTAAAGACCCCTCTGTCGATCTGGCTTTCCGGCGCAATGACGTAGAAGCCCAGGGAGGAGCGCTCGGTATCACGCCATCCGGCCCGCTCCAGCACCTCGGCTATGCATGCTACACTTCTGGCGGCCTGGTCGAAGTAGGGCGCATTCGTAACGCCGTGGGAGAGGGCACTGAACAGCTTGGCCTCGATCACCACCAACTGGGTGCCGTTGGCAGACAGGACCAGATCACCTTTCCCCGAGCCCCCAATCTGGAAGTGTCCGATGGCCCCGTCAGCGTGGGTGTAGGACTCCGCCAGCTTGTCGCCCCGCCATCGAGCCAGGAAGGGCAGAGGCAGCAGTGCCTCGGAGAACCATCGGGCACCTGGACCAAAAGAGAGCGGATGCGAGTCCGCTGGCTGCCGGGAGAACCAGTCCAAGACAAGCCGTAGCATCCAGCCCTCGTTGAACAACTGCGTCGGCTGGAGCAAAGACTCTCGAGTCCCGCAGGTTTGGAGGATCGCAAGCAAGCGGTCGAGCATCGACTTTCCTCCGCAAGACTACACATCCGCTGCTGGCCATAGGCCACAAAGCAAGGCATATCCGCCATCAGTATCGAGACTGTCGCAAGGATTGCCCGAAGCGGGCACTCATCCGGGCAAACGCCGCCCTCAGCAGAAGGGTTCAACTGATTGCAGAAATGTAGCGAAAACCGTCTCTAAAGCTGAACAGGAGCCTGCAGTTGTGCTTGCTGAGCGTCTCGATAATGTCGGGATCACCGAAGTCGTGCGTATTCCTGGTGATGAAGCAACTCTGTTCCCTCGACCGAACTTGAACGTGGTCCAGAACCGAGGCATAGACAATCGGGTCCTGAGGAGACAGACCTTGGCTCGCACGGCAGGTGGAAGCTGACGACAGAATCTTTGAGTCAAGGGGTATCACATGCGAAAGATTGAAGAGACGCTGCAAGGTTCGATCGAGACGCTCCTTCTCGTCATCTGCGCTTCTTACCATGAGTGATGTTACTTCCGTCATAGCTTCCCGCTGTTCATGATACGACTGGGTCCGCGCCAGTTGCCCGAACTCCGCCAGCAACTCTTTATGCAACTGGATTCGGCGCTTGTGGCGCCGCGTCAGCGTTTCGTATGGCTCTACCATGGAGAAAGCCGGAATGACTAGCTCAACCTTGCCTTGCTCGCATAGGTGGACTATGCGATCGCAGTCCCCTGCTTCTTCCTGCAGAAGCGCGATCTCGAGTATAAAGTTTGTCTCCACATACAAAATCAAACTTCTACCTCATACTGAATCCGTCCCCCTTTAATCGCGTCTAATAGTCCGGATCCAGCAATCCAAGCCTCGCCCTGGCTTAGGCCAGAGGGCAAGTCAGGTCGTTGAACAAGATCCTGAAGCCAAGACGCAACGAGTAGCTCAAATGCCCGGCCACTGACCTTGTCCAGAGACAGCCCGTCTCTCTCGTAATAGGCGGCGAGAACCTGGCCAGCGTCAATTTCATACGTGGGAGGGAGATCCCGCGGATCCTCCGTCGCTCCCTTCCAGAGGTAGAAGCGATCTGGCAGCGCTAGCAAGAAGTACTCGGCCTCTGGAAGCGTGCCGTGCACTGCAAGGTTTCTCCGCATCTTCGCTGCCCATTCGGCAGTAGTTCCAAGCTTGTTCTTTACTTCTATGGCTAAGGAGGGCTGACCTGATGTGCTGAACACAATGATATCTGTGTGACTTGACATTGTTCCCTCGGCTTTCTTGAGACACTGAAGGAATCATGAAGAGACTAGCCCTACTTGCTGGCGAGAACCCCGAGACCCGCCAGACATACCTTCTCATTCAAGGCGCAATTGTACCACTTCGCTTCGAACAGGTAGTCCGTCCCATCGAGAGTGAACGCGCCGTCGATCTGTTCGCCGACTAGCCTGAATGATGCTTTTGGGTCAAGATCAAACAACGCAAATAGCTCCCTCCTCAACTGCACCAACGAGTAGCCGCGACGTCGGGGAGACTCAGTGAGCAAGCTGTGTCAGAGTACACAAGCATGCTGATGATTCATGCTATGTCGCGTGCGCACACGCGTCAAGTAGCGGTGGCAACAGATGAGAGATTCCACGCAATCTCACTCCTGTCAGGTGTCTCCCGTGCAGCCATCTCGGCAGCCAAAGTCTCTGCCACCTAGTTTCCCATCCACTACGTTCGCAAGAGGGACGCGGGGCAAATTGGTAGGGGTTTTACCCCGCACAAGGGGTAAACTGGTAGAGGTTTTACCCCTTGCATTGGGACAAGACCAACGAGATGCGGATGATGTTGGGGGGCTGAAGGGCCTGAGCAGCCTCCCGATCACGCCATCTGGAGTCCCGCACGATCCATCGCGGGCGCCGCCCCCAGCTTCAGCACTGCGCTTACCCGCCTGGGCAGGTTGGGATGGGTCTGGAAGATCTCGGCCAGCCAGATCCAGAAGCCGTACTCCTGCTCTGCCTGGCGGCTCAGCACCTCGGCGTCGACCCGCCGATAGAGGTGCTTGCCCGCCGCCAGGACCAGCAACCCCGCCAGGGCGCCATCGGGCCGGTAGTATGCCCCGAAGCGGTCGCACGTATACTCGCAGGATCGGGAGTAGGCCGTGCCCAGGAAGGGGACGAACATACCGGGGGCCAGCAACATCCGCCACTTCAGGTGGTCTCTCCGGATGTGCGCCAGTTCGTGGGCGATCACGAACGCCAGGGCGGCCTCCCCCTGCTGGTAGGCCAACTCCAGCACGTCCGAGTAGATCACCACGAAGTTCCTGCCCAGGAACCGGGTGGCAAAGGCGTTCAGCAGGCCGCCCGACTGCTGGACGTAGATGGCCGGGGTCGGGGTGAGCCCCATCTTGGCGGCCAGATCGTTGGCCAAGCGATGCACCTCGGGAAACTGGCTCTCGGAAACCCGAACGCCGTTGCCCTGGATGCTTCCAACCAACACCCCCTGGGCGACGAAGCCGATGGCGGCGAGGGTTATCAGGTAGGGAATGCCCACCAGGGAGATGACCATGGCCAGGTACACCAACACACTGAAGCCCAGACACAGGACGAAATAGAGCGTCTCTCGGGGATGCGCGGAAGGACCCATGGCAAGAACCTCCTCGTGGAAGTTGCGCAATGGTAAGCCCAGCCGTCACACCTGTCAAGCAGAGAGGCTGATGACCGAAGCTGCATCAGGGTCTATAATGGTGGCCGCCCCAGCTATCCACCCCTCGATCGGACGTGGCGGAGCCGATGACGGCAGACACTCCAGCGCAGGCCCGGACCTCAAACGAGGCGATCCTTAAGCCCGCCCGCCGCGACTGGCGGGCCAGGCTCCCCTTTTACTACGGCTGGCTGATCGTTGCCGCAGCCTTCGTCTCCCTCGGGCTCACCTACACCGTCTGGTACTCCTTCTCGGTGTTCTACGTCGCCCTGCTGGAGGAGTTCGGCTGGAGTCGCGCCGCCTCGGCGGGCGTCTTCTCCCTCTTCGTCATCGTGGTGGGGCTGGCCGGCGCAGCGGCCGGGGCCCTGGTGGATCGCCTCGGCCCCGGCCGGATCATCTCCGTGGCGGTGATCATCCTGGCCGCGGGGCTCGTGGCCTGCAGCCGGATCACCAGCCTCTGGCAGTTCTACCTATTCTTCGGCGTGATCACCGCCGTGGGTCTGAGCGCCACCGGATGGGTCTCCTGCGTCACCATGATCAACCGCTGGTTCTCCGCCCGCCTGGGGGCGGCCCTGGGCATCGCCTCGTCCGGGATAGGGGTGGGGATCCTGGTGATGGTCCCCTTCAGCCAGTGGCTGATCAACCAGATGGGGTGGAGGTCGGCCTATATCGCCGTGGCCGGGATCGTCCTGGTCGGGGTGCTGCCCATCGCCCTGCTGCTGATGCAGGGACGGCCCGAGGATTTGGGTCTGCTCAAGGACGGGCGCCGGCCTGGAACGGAATCCCCCCCGAGGACCGGTGCGCCCGCAAAGAAGTCTCGAGTGGTGGACGAGAAGTGGGCCCGCACCCCATGGACGGTGGGAAGGGCCCTGCGGACCCGGCGCTACTGGATGCTGTTCGCCACCATGGCCCTGGCCAACATCGCCACCCAGATGATCTTCGTCCACCAGGTGGCCTTCCTGGTGGACGGGGGGTACGACAAGCTGCTGGCGGCCTCCATCGTGGGGCTGGTGGGGCTCTTCAGCGTGGGGGCCAAGATCGGCTGGGGGTGGATCTCCGACCGGTTGGGCCGGGAGATAACCTGGAGCCTCGGCCTCACCAGCACCCTGGTGGCGATCGCCCTCCTCAGCCTGACCCGCTTCGTTCCCTCCCTGGCCTTGACCTACCTCTTCGCCATCGTCTTCGCCCTGGGCTACGGAGCCACGGCGCCCCTCACTCCGGCCGTGTCGGCGGACCTCTTCGCCGGGAGCCGCTTCGGATCCATCTACGGCAGCCTGACGATCGCCAACGGACTGGGGAGCGCCACCGGCGCCTGGTTCGCGGGGTACATCTTCGACGTCACCGGGAGCTATCTGATCGCCTTCGGAACCGGAGCGGCCTGCGGCCTGCTGAGCATCGTCGCCATGTGGATGATCGCGCCGAGGTTGGTGCGGCGGGTGCCAGGGAGGTGCTAGTCCCTCTCCCTCTGGGTGAGGGCCGTCGGGAGAGACTCCAATTGCGGCACGGGAGCCCGGACCGGCCGGCGGCGGACGGCGATGATCACCCAGCCGTAGGCCAGCAGGTAGAAGCCGCCGGTGATGTAGAAGATCGCTCGCAGCCCCCAGATGGCGGTGATAGCCGCCCCCGACAGGGGCCCAACGAAGTTGGCCATGGCTTGGAAGCTGGAGCTGACACCGAAGGCGGCGCCCCGCTGCTCCCGGGGGACCAGAGCGGCCAGCATGGCATTGGCGCTGGGCATCAGCCCACCCAGGAAGCCGCCGAGCAGCGTCCGCAGCAGCAGCAGCTGCCACACCTCCTGGACCAGGGCCTGGGGGAAGTAGGTGAGGGCAGCCCCCACCAGACAGACCAGCAGGATCGCCGAGTGGCCTGTCCGGTCACCCAGCCGCCCCAGCAGGAGGGCGGAGATAGCACTGGCCGCGCCGGTGGCCGCCAGAACGATGCCGGTGACGGTGCCCGCCTTCTCGCTGGCATTCAACTCGGCGATGAAGAGGCTGAGCACGGGACTCACGATCACGTTCCCCAACTGGATCATGAACACCACCACCAACAGGGCCAGGAAGAGGGGCATGGCCATGAGGGCGCGGCTCTGGCTCCAGATGCCGGCCTCCTGGACGGAGGTCGCCGGTCGCTGGAAATCCTCGTGGACGAGGGTCAGCACGGTGAAGAAGCCCGCCACCATCAGCACGCCGGCCACGAAGAAGGGGACCCGGAAGCCCCACAGGTCCGCCATGATCCCACCCAGGAGCGGGCCAGCCGAGGTGCCGAAGAAGAAGGCCACCTGCATCAGCCCCAGGGCGAAGCCCATTCTCCGCTTGGGCACCGTCGCAGCAACCAGGGCGTTGCCCGCGGCGACGGTGCCCGTCACCGCCCCCTGAACGAAGCGCAGCACCACCAACTGCTCCGGAGAGCTGACCATCCCCATCAGGGTCAGGGTGAAGGCGCCCCCCAGCATGGAACGAAGGAGCATCGGCCTCCGGCCCCAGCGATCCGACAGGCTCCCCCAGATGGGCTGGGTAATGGCCATGGCCACCGCCATGGAGGCGATGACGGCCCCAGCCCACTGGGCCGCCGCCTCGGTGCCGTTAACCCCGAGGGTCTGGACGTAGAGGGGGAAGAAGGAGAAAACGAAGCTGAAGGCCACCATGGTCAGCGCCTGGGCCAGGGCGAGCGCCGCCAGGTTCCGTTGCCAACTCTCGGTCAACATGAGCACTCTCGTGCTGCCGGCGCCCATCGAACGACGATTTCTCTTCGGGCCCGGCAGGGGATCTGATCGGTGGATTACTTTCGCACCCACATCATCAGCGTCCCTGATAATAGCCCGGAAGGGGGGCCGTGGGCAAGAATAGAGAACCTCCACAGAAGCAGGATGGACAGGATCACCAGGATAGGGGCTCTCGGAGCAACCCTACCCCTGGCATCCTGTCCATCCTGTTCTTCCCGAGGGAACGGGGGAGGCCTAGCTCCTCACCAGCGCTAGGATCTCGCTGCGGGAGAGCACCAGCACCTTCTTGCCGTCCAGCTCAACCTCGTCGCCGGTGTACTTGCCGTAGAGGACCCGGTCCCCCTCCTTGATCTTCTCGCGGAGGTCCTCGTCGGTACCCACAGCCAGCACTATTCCGGTCCTGGGCTTCTCCTTGGCGGTATCCGGCAGATACAGCCCGGAGGCGGTCTTCTGCTCCGTACCGTCCTCGTCCACCTGAACCAGTACCCTGTCGTCCAAAGGTTCGATGCGCATCGCTTTTACCTCCTTCTCCTGCTATTTGATGCCCAAAAGGCGATCGATCTCGGCCTGATTGAATCCGACCACCGGTCGGCTACCGATCAAGGTCACCGGTACCCCCATCTGCCCCGTCATGCGGACCATGTCCTTGGCCGCGGCCTGGTCCCGAGAGACGTCGGCTTCCCGGAACTTGAAGCCCTTGCTCTGGAGGTACTGCTTGACCCGCCGGCACCAGGGTCAAGTGGGGGTCGTGAAGACCACGATCCGGGGTTGTGTCTCGGCCATCTACTTCTCCTTCTTCCAATGGATGTCACAGACCAATTCCTGGGTGCCCTGCTTCCGGAAGATGCGGACGGACTCGACCAGATCGCGCAGCAGCTGTTTCTGCTGGGCCACCGGCATCTGGCGGAGTTGCTGGAGCTGCAGCGCCCTCTCCGGATCGAAGGGTGATCGACCGGCCAGGTCCTCTTCCACCTTTCTGAGGACGATCTCGTCCACCACCTCCTGCCGGACGTAGCCACAATCGCAGGACTGCCTGCCCTTGCGCCTCTGCCCCGAGCAGCGGTAGTAGAACTCCGTCTCCCCCCTGCCCCGATAGCCGATGATGGTGCAGCCGCAGAGGCAGCGAGCGATGCCCGACAGCAGATGGCGGCTGGAGACGGCACGCCCTGAAGCTCCCCCACCCACGCCGGGCCGGGAGGCGCGGATCGCCTGCACGGCATCCCATTCCGCCCGGGGCACGATGGCGGGGACGGCATCCCGACTGACCACCTGCGGCTCGTGGTGGCGGTAGAAACTCTCCCCCTCCTGCTTGCCCCAGTTGGGGTTGCGGCTCAACCGACCATACTGCAGGTCACCACAGTAGAGGGGGTTCTCCAGGATCTTCTTGACGGTGCTGACGCTCCAGGAGCGGCCACCCCTGAACTGCACCCCCTCCTGATTCAGCCGATAGGTGATGGCCAGGGCGCCGGAGCCGTCGCGGTAGAGGTCGTAGATCTGCCGAACCACCACGGCCTCCACCGGCTCCACCGCAAAGACGCCGCCGCCGACATCCACCTGGTAGCCGTAGGGGGGTCTGAAGCCCGGGTTCCTGCCCTCCTGGGCGCGCCGCAGCTTGCCGGACAATGCTCGCTCTTTCCGGCACGTCCGCTCTTCCTCGGAGCAGGCCTCTCGGGCCACGGGCGCAGATCCCTGTCGCTTTACCGTCACCTGGTTTCCTCCCGGGGAACGCTGGGCTCCCGCGGGAGAAGTGTAACACAAACAGTCATTACTGTCACTACATCGCACGGGCATCTTCCCCTGTGACAAAAGTCGCAGGCACGAGCCGTGAGCGGTGGTAGGCTTCAGGCTGGACCGTATGATCCTATTCGCTTCGGGAGCAGCCAATTGGACTCAGATACGCCAATCCTTCCAGTGATATACTTAACCAGGTGTAATGGTTGCGGCAATTGCGTGGCTGTCTGTCCGGCCCAGGCCCTTCGAGTCGACCAGGGCAAGGCCCGATTGGTCCACACCAACTGCGACTACTGCGGCGAGTGTGAGGCGGCCTGCCCCACGGGCGCTATCGCCTGTCCCTTCGAAATCGTCTGGCAACCCGAAACCAGCCCCAGCAGCAACCGTTGAAAGGAGCCCGATCGTGGTCCTGATGCACTCCTGTCCCGGTAGCAAGATATTCAAGAACCCTCTACCCGAACCCATCCTCTGCTCCGGATGCGGCGAGGAGTTGGAGATTTGGACCGACGAGTTCAAGGTACGCTGCAAGAAGTGCGGCACCATAACCTACAAGAAGAGAGGCGCCTCCTGCATCGACTGGTGCAAGCACGCCGAGAGCTGCGTCGGTCCCGACCTACTCCGCAGGTTGAAGGCGCTTAGCTGAACGACTGATCGGCAACATCCGAAGCCAATGGCGAGATCACTAGCCACCAACATAACGGAGTCACAGGCAGTTAAGAAGGAAGTTGGCCCAGACCATCGAATCCCTCGATCCCGAAGGATCGCCGCAGGGCTGATGCTTCCCCGGGAGCACGGCGCCTGGGCCATGCTGCTGATACCCTATCTTGTGGGCACCATCGTGGCGGGATGGGGAGGATGGACCTCTTTCCTGCTGCTCCTGTGCGTTCTTCTCCTGTTCAGCGGCAGCAGGCCCCTGGAGGTTGCCCTTCAGGGTTCAGCCCGTCCTCTACGCGGTGTAGGTGCGGATCTCAAACCCGCCCTCGAGGGCAACTACAGCAACGAAACCATTGAACGAAGGCGTCGAGCCCTGACCCGCCTGGCCGCCTATCTGGGGTTGGGCAGCGTCGCGGGGATTCTCCTTCTGGTCCCTTTCCACCGTTGGGCTCTGGTGGTCATGGGGATCGTCGCGGGGGTGGCCCTGGCCGCTCAGCTGCCCCTCAAGCGCTGGCGATGGGACCGCAGCTGGCCGGCGAGGCTGCTCTCCATCGCCGCCCTCTCGGCGACGGGGCCCGCGGCCTACTACGCCGCCTCCGGCCTTCTGGACCGTCGCGCCGCCGCCGTTTGGGTGCTGTCCTTCCTCTACTCCGGCGCCAGCGTCTTCTACGTGCGGCTGATCTTCCAACCACCGGCGCGACTGAAGCAGAGAGCCCTGGGGGAGCTTCGTGCCGAAGCAGGCAGACAGATGGCCGGCTACCTGGGTATCGCCCTCCTGGCCCTGGGGATCCTCACCGCCCTCGGCTGGATGCCACCTCTCGCCCCCGTGGTCCTGCTACCGACGGCGGTCAAGGCGGCCTGGGCGTGGCTCAGGCCAAAGTACCGGCCCACCTTGAAGGAGGCGGGGCTGGCGGAGATCGGCCATTCGGGCCTCTTCGCCCTGCTGGCCGTGGCGGCGGTAGTCGTTTGGAGTTAGAGGCCACGCGCACCCATAAAGGGTGCGGCTACAGAACCGGGGCACAGTCAGGCGTGGTCAATGCGGCCACAAGGGGTTCAGTCTATCGCAGACAGCAACATGCCGGTCACCGAGACCACCGACCCGTTCGGCGCCGGGCAGACGGAGTAGGCTACCTTCTCCCCCACCACCTGGCCCAGAAGCTTGAGCGTCAAGTAGATGGGCGGGAGGCCACAGATCCTCCGGCGGTCCCTCTCTCCCGCCAGTAGATCCAGGAACCCCTCGGCATCGCCCCGGCCGACGATCGCCAGCATCTCGGCATCCGCCGCCGAGAGGGATGCCCGCTCCACCGACCCCATCGGTTGCGGATCGCCGAAGGCCGGACCCATGTGGGCGAGATCGGCCGCGGCCACCACCAGGGTCCGCCCCCCCTGGGCGATACGCCGCATCGCATCAGCCCCCGCCCGCCACCCCTCGTCTCCCGCAGGACGGCCTTCGCCCTCGGTGTAGGGCTGGAAGGACCCGCACAGCACGGGCACCATCTTGACGGGCCGATCGCCCGCCAGGTAGCGAATCCACACCGCCGCCAACTCGATGGAGTGCTCCACCCGGTGGTTCAACTCCAGACCGAAGGCGGCCTCCAGTCCCATAGCCTCGGCCACCATATCCACCGCATCGACATCGGTAGGGAGAAGTCCGAAGGGGGTATGATAGCTCTGTCGGGTGAGAGTGAGCGCTCCAGGAGCCCCGGCGTGGTCGGTGCCCAGGATCAGAAAAGTATCGGCCCCGGCTACTGCCTCTCGAGCCCTGTCCCACAGTTGAGCGTAGACGAGGCCGCCCCGACCGTAGTCGATGTGGGGGCATATCACCCCCCGGATGCGACCGGTTGGGGGACACTGGCCATCTCGCCGGGCTGTCGCCTCCGAGAGATACCTCTCCAGCAACGCGGCCAATTCGGAAGCCTCTGCTGGATAGCTGCCTCCAGCCAGGGCGGCGGGCCTAAAGGGAGCCTGCCGGTAGACTTTCAGCGCCCGCTGGTAGGCCTCAGCAAAGCGATCGGTCTCCAGCATCAAGGCATCATCAAGCTGGGCGAAAACCCTTTCCACCGTGGCCGCGTCCATGGGTATCCCGGTCTGCAGCTGGTAGGCCGTTTGGAGGGTGGCGAGATCGCGAGTGCCGTCGCAGAGGGCCAGGAGAGGGACGAGAAGCTGGGGCACAACTACCCCTCGAGCGCCAATGGCCAGCCGATCCTGCAACAGCAGCGCCGGTTGCCCCGACCGCTCGATCCACTGCGTCTCGAGGGGACGTAACCTGGGTCGAAAGCTAGTGTCCATGTTCCGCTGGGGGATTCTAACACACGGGATGGGGGAACTGGGACAAGACAGACTCCTGGACTGAGGGGATCTCAGGACATGGGGAGAAAACCCACGGACTCGAACCTCACGCGGAGACGTCCTCCCGATCGGGACCGGCACTGGAGAAGCCGTCTCGCCGGAGGCGCGGCCGGCGAGCCCTCTCGTTCACTCGCCGGGCACATTCAGGGCAGGCTCCGTGGGTCATGCTGACCACCAGAACAGGCAGATAGGGCAGACTGATCTGCTCCCTCCACACCATCAGGGGAGGCCTCGGTTTGCGGACGAACCAGGGCCCCACCTTGATGCCCCGGCACCAGGCGCACTGGGTTATGAAGACCCAAACCCTTCGATTACCAGCTACTGCCTCTCTGGCTCTCACCGCGTAGCGCCTCCTTCGGCAACAGCATCTACTCCTGCAGGACTTGTTGCTAGGGCCACTGGTCCTCCGTTAGCCTCCGGTGGTCCCAAACACCCGCCACCATTGGAATGCCCTGTTTCCTCCTATCGTCACCCGAGCCGTTTTCAGCCTCCCCCTATAGGCAATATCCGTTCTCACGTGGAGTGGGCGCCTACACTCGGCATCGATACGGTTTCAGGAAATCAAAGAAACCGGTCTACCTGCACCCCTTCCGCGGCGTGTATAATCGGCCCGCAGTTGATCCTCAACACGGCCATGAAAGGAGTATGAGTTGAGATGACCGACGAGACGAAGAAGTCCCCCTCCCACCCAGGCACAAGGCCCTTGGACGGGGTTCGTGTCATCGATCTTTCGACCGTCATCGCGGGACCCCACTGCGCCACCCTCCTGGGGGAGTTCGGCGCGGACGTTATCAAGGTCGAGCTTCCCGGTGTCGGCGACTCCCTCCGCAAGTTCTGGCCTCAATACAACGGGACCGCCCTCATCTGGCGAGTGGAGGCCCGCAACAAACGGTGCATAACCCTGGACATGAGGAAACCCAGGGGGCAGGAGATCATCCGGAAGCTGGTCAAGATCTCCGACGTCGTGGTGGAGAACTTCCGACCCGGCACCCTGGAGCGGTGGAACCTGGGGTACGAGCAACTCAAGGAGATCAACCCCGGCCTGGTCATGGTGCGGGTCACCGGCTACGGCCAGTTCGGCCCCTACAAGGACAAGCCCGGGTTCGGTCGCATCGCGGCTGCCTACGGCGGTCTCAGCAACCTGGCCGGCTACCCTGACCGTCCTCCCGTCATCCCTGCGACGGCATCCATCCCCGACTATCTGACGGGCGTGTACGGAGCCCTCGGCGCCATGATGGCCCTCCACCATCGGGATAGGACCGGTCAGGGGCAGTACGTGGACATCGCACTCTACGAACCGGTGCTCCGCATCCTGGAGGAGGTGCCCGCCGCCTTCCATAAGATGGGCATCGTCCGGCAGCGGCTGGGCACCGGAGCCGTGAATGCCGTGCCCCACAACCACTACACCACCAGGGACGGCCGGTACGTGGCCGTGGCCTGCACTAACGACACCATGTTCCGCCGGCTGCTGGGGGCTATGGGCCGCCCTGAACTGGCCGACGATCCCCGCTTCAACTCCAACGCCCAGCGGGTCGCCCACCGGGCCGAGACCGACGCCATGGTGCAGGAGTGGATTGGCAGCTACACGGCCCAGGAGGTCATAGAGATCCTCGAGGCCAACGAGGTGCCCAACGGCCTCCTCTACAGCGTGGAGGATATGTTCCAGGATCCCCAATACCAGGCCCGGGAGAACATCGTCTCGGTGGACGATCCGGTGGACGGCGAGATCAAGATGTGCTCGGTGGTGCCCAGGCTCTCGGATACGCCGGGTAGAGTGGAATGGACAGGCCCCGAGATAGGAGCGCACAACCAGGAGGTCTACCGTAACCTCCTGGGCTATTCCGAGGAAGAGTTGGCCCAGATGAAGGCCGAGGGTATTGTTTGAAGCTACTCCTCTCCACCAACAACCCGGATAAGGTCCGCGAGTTCACCCAGATCCTCGCAGGGCTGCCCCTGGAGATCGTGACCCCTGCCTCCATGGGCCTCAGTCTGGAGGTGCCGGAAACGGGCGCCACCTTCGCCGAGAACGCGGCCCTCAAGGCTCGGGCCTTCCACGAGGCCACCGGTCTGCTCTCCCTCGCCGACGATTCCGGCCTGGAAGTGGACGCCCTGAATGGGGCGCCTGGCGTGTACTCGGCCCGGTATGGGGGGCTCCCCGACGGCGAGGCCAAGAACCGTCTGGTGCTGCAGCAGATGGAGGGGGTGCCATGGGAGAAGCGCGACTGCCGGTACGTCGCCGAACTGGCCATCGTGGACGAAGGGGGAGAGCTGCACCGCTGCCGGGGCACCTTGAAGGGGAAAGTGGCCATGGAGCCCCGGGGCCAGGGGGGCTTCGGCTTCGATCCCATCTTCCTCGTCCCCTCGAAGGGTCGCACCGTGGCGGAGATGACGGCCGAGGAGAAGCACCGCATCAGCCATCGGGGCAAGGCGAGCCGCTGCGCCCGGCGGGTGTTGGAGAAGCTGCTGCCAGTAGAGTAATTCCCTCTCCCTCTGGGAGAGGGTCAGGGTGAGGGCTCGTCCGGTGCCGGACCGAGAGCCCTCCTGCCGCCTGGTGAGGATCAACAGGGACAGCTGTTGCTGAGAGAGGCTGAAGGGGATGGACGCTGCTTCTGCCCGCGTCCATCCCCTTCCTGCTTCGCTTCTCCTCCCAGAAGGGTTCTAGTCGGTCCCTCCCATCATCGGTGCCGGCTTAGGCGCCTCCACCACCCTCACATACTTGGCTGTGAGCGGCTTCAGGACGAAGAGGGCCAGGGCGGCGGTGATGAAGTTGACCGCCATCGCGATGAGGAAGATGAGTGTCCAGGAGTTCATCGCCACGAACAGCGCCGCAGCCAGGGGCCCCGCGAAGATGGAGGCCACGCCCTTGGCGGTGTACAGGATGCCGTAGTTGGTGGTGGCGAACTTGCTCCCGAACAGGTCGCCCACAGTGGCCGGGAAGAGCGAGAAGATCTCGCCCCAGGAGAAGAACACCAGACCCGTCAGGACGACGAAGGCGACCGGGTTGCTGGTCAGGTTCATCCAGAGGAAGACGAAGATCCCCTGGAGGGTGAAGGCGATCGCCATGGTGTTCTCGCGACCGATGTGGTCCGACACCCAGCCCCAGAAGGGCCTGGTGAAACCGTTCAGGAGCCGGTCCACCTCCACCGCCATGACCAGGGCCGTCATGCCGAAGATCATCTGGACCTTGTCCACATGGTAGAACTTGGCGATCGGCGCCACCTGCGCCGTGGCCATCAGGCCGCTGGCCGCGACCATCACGAACATCGCGTAGAGGACCCAGAACTCGGTGGTCTTGACCATTCCCACGGGGTTGACGTCGCGCAGGGTCTGCCGCAGCCCGCGTTTCACGGCCTGCGCCTTGGGATCCCACCCCTGGGGCAGCCAACCCTTGGGGGGCGCGATCATAAACTGAGCGGCCACCAGGCAGACGATCCCCTGGATGATCCCGAACACGATGAAGGCTTGCTGGTACCCGCTGGAGTCGATCATGTTCTGGATCGGCCAGACGGTGATGGCCGTGCCGGCACCATACGCACCGGCCGTGCAGCCCGCGGCCAATCCTCGGTGATCCGGGAACCACTTCAGGGCGTTGCCCACCGAGGCTCCGTAGACCGCCCCTGCACCGACGCCGCCAATGACGTAGCTGACGTACAGGGCTTGCAGCGTGGTGGCGCTGCCGGAGCCAACCCAGGAGATCCCTATGAGGAGCGCCCCGATGGATACGATGGTGCGGTTTCCGAAGCGGTCGATCAGGTAGGCCTCGAAGGGGACGAGCCAGGTTTCCGCCAGGATGAACATGGCGAAGACCCCCTGGATGGCGGCCAGTTCCCAGTTCCACTGCTTCTGCATCGGGTTGACGAACAGGGTCCACGCGTACTGGAGGTTCGCGATGGATGCCATGGCGAACACACCCATGAGCAGTTGCATCCATCGGTTAGGCAACGGCTTGGTCGACGTGGTTGCTGCTGTGGCTGACATGCCGGTCTCCCTTCTAGCTAGCTGCAACGACACGGTTTCAACGAGACTGCGGTAACGGAAGACGATGCCAAGGCAACAGAACCGACGACCGTGGGGAGGAGTGGTGGAGGGGGACGGGCATGGGGGCAGAGCGTTCCCGTTTGCCGTCGGGGGCAGAGCACGGCACATGTAGTAGCCCGCACCATTTGAGGCTTACACCCCACCAGTGCTGCGAGCGATCTCGATCGCCCCGCTCAGCAGCGAAAGGGCCGTCAAGGCCACGACTAACGCCTGTGCTCCCGCCTGGTCGTTGGGATCGACACGATACTAAGGGTATCGTGTCGGCAAGCCGGGACGTCGACGTCGGGGCTCTTAATGCGCCGTTCCTCAGGTAGGGCGGGGGTTTATCCCCCGCCGCTCCGAATCTGACCCCACCCCGGCCTCTCCCTGCTGCGGGGAGGGGCCGGGGTGGGGTCCATCAGTCAGGCTCCCGTCGTCGGCGGCGTCGCGGGTATCGGCACCGCCAGGCCCACCTCGGTAGCCTTGGTGTTGACGAACTGCTGAATGCGCCCGATCATCTCCGGAGTCAGATGGCTGAAGCGGCCCTGAAGCTCCAGATAATCCTTCACGGGCTTCATGCTCCTGGGACGGTAGGTCAGCTTGGTCTCGCCGTTCTCGATCTCGTACAGCTGGAACATCCCGCTCTCCACGGCAAGGCGTCCAATCTCCACCGTCTGCGAGGGATCGAAGCTCCACCCCTTGGGGCAGGGGGCGTGGATGTGCAGGAAGGTGGGACCCTTCACGGCCAGCGCCTTCCGCACCTTGTTCATCAGGTCCACCGGGTAGGCCAGGGAGGTCGAGGCCAGGTACTTCACCGCCGGGTGTCCGGCGGCGATCATCTTCACCAGGTCCTTGGGCCACAGCTTCTTGGCCTCCGGGACGTTCTTGCCTGGCGGGGTGAAGGTGGTCCGGGCCCCGTAGGGGGTCATGGGCGAGACCTGGATGCCGGTATTGGCGTAGGCCTCGTTGTCGTAGGCGATGAACAGGAAGTCGTGGTTGCGGTACATCGACGCGGACAGCGCCTGGAGCCCGATGTCCGAGGAGCCGCCATCGCCCGCCATCACGATGATGTTGGGGAACTCGCCGGTCTTCTTTCCCTTCCGCAGCATCGCCTGGTAGGCGGCCTCGATGCCCGAGGCGACGGCGCCGCCGTTGGTGATCTGGGTGTGGATCCAGGGCACGGCCCACGGCCCGTTGAGGTAGCTGGTGTTGGCCACGTACATGCAGCCGGTGGGGCCCAGGAAGATGGTGTTCGGGCCGGCGGCCTTGGCTACCTGCTTGTACACCAGGGCGGGCCCGCAGCCCGCGCAGGTCCGGTGGCCAGACAGATAGTACTCCTCGGTGGGGGCCGTCCGGATGTTCTTGATCTGCTCGTATTCGCCGATAGCAGCCTTGCCGGGGGCTTCCGCTCCCAGCGTCCTTATCTCTGGCATCTCACATCCTCCTACGCTTCCTGGATGGCGCCCGTGTCAAAGCCGACCCAGAACACCTTCGGGTTGGGGTTCTTGAGACCAGCCGCCTCCCTCATGATCTTGTACATCCAGGCAAAGTCGTTCAGCCGGACCACCTCTCCGCCGAGCCCTTCCATGAAGGTGAGGACCTTGGGTCGCTTCTCCAGGTCGTAGAGGGCAGACCTGGTCTCGAGGGTCACCGGCCCCGAGTCGAGCACCGAGCCGAAGGAGTTGCTGTTCTCCAGGATGCCCACCACCTGGGCGTGACCGATGGCCTGGGCCAGATCCTCGTGGGGGAAGGGGCGCATGAAGCGAAGTCTGGCGACGCCCACCTTCTGGCCGCTGGCGCGAGCCATGTCCACGAAGCTCTTCGCCGTCCGGGAGTGGGCCCCCTGTCCGACGAAGATGAAGTCGGCGTCCTCGGTCCTGTACTTCTCCACGAAGGGGTCGTAGTGGCGGCCGAACTGCAGGCCGAACTCCTTCACGATCTCCGGGATCACCGACCGAGCCCGCTTCATGGCGTTGGTCCTGCCCAGCTCGATGGCGGCGCCCTGGTCGGCGCGGCACTGGGGGCCCATGATGACCGGCTTGGCCGGGTCGAGGGAGAACTTGGGGTTGAAGGGCGGGAGGAAGGATTCCACCTGTCCGGGCTCGGGCAGTTCCACCAGATCCGGGATGTGGGTGATGAAGTAGCCGTCCTGGCAGGGGAACTGGGGCAGCATCACCCTGGGATCCTCTCCGACACGGTAGTAGATCAGGGTGTTGTCGAAGGCTTCCTGAGGGCTCTCCGCCCAGCCCATGATCCAGCCCTGGTCTCGCCCCGTCATGGCCTCGGTGTGCTCGGAGCCGAAGTCGCCCGGGGGGTCCAGGGTCCGGTTGCCAACCATGCACTGGACCGGGTGGAACTCGCCGGATATGGGGGAGTAGACCTCCATGGCGTAGGTGAAGCCCACGCCCGAGGTGCCGGTGAAGACCCGAGCACCGGCGGCCGATGCACCGAGCACCACGCTGAGCTGCGCGTGCTCGCCCTCGCCGTGGACGAACTCCGCATCCAGCTCCCCGGTGGCCACCATCCGTGCCAGTTCGATCATGGTGGCAGTGTAGGGGCGGATCGGGTAGGAGCAGATGACGTCTACATCGGCGGCTTTGACCGCCTGAGCCACCGCGGCGGTGCCGCTCAACTTCATTTTCTTGCCCACTGCATTATCCTCCTCATGTAGCCGCACCCTTCGGGTGCGCGTGGTGCGCAGGCTGGAGCCTGCGGCTACACCTCGCGAAGCTAGAATCGGACGACGCCCCCGGCGAAATCGAGTTCGGCAACCGGGGCGATGGCCCCCTTGACCGGGCATTCGGTCCAGCAGATCCCGCAGCCCTTGCAGTACTTGAGGTTGATCTTGAAGCCGGCCGGATCCGGGGTAATGCAGGCGTCCGGGCAGTAGATGTCGCAGACCCGGCACTGGGTGCACTTCTCCTGGTTGATGACCGGCCGGAGGAAGCGCCAGTTGCCGGTGATCATGCCGTCGTTCTCCCCCACGGGGGAGGGGATGATGGCAGGAACCTCCTCGCCCAGCGCTCGCTCCTCTTGATGGGGTGCTTCGCCCGGGTTGTAGCCCGCCGGTCCCAACCAGCGCACCTTCACCTGCTCGTAGCCGCTGCGCACCCCGGCCGGATCGATCACTGTCGCCTCGAGGGAGGCCTGGTTCACGATACCGGAGATCTTCGCGATGGCCCCCGCGATGGGCCCGGCGGCCCCGCCGCCCATGCCGCTCACGTCGGTCGCCCCCTCGATGCCGCTCAGAGCGCCCTCCAGGGCGCCACCTCCGGCGTGGATGGTGGCGACGGCCGCCAGGCCGCTCAGATCCATGTCCTGCATGTGCTTCAGCAGTTCCTCGGGTTCCTGGTCCGTGTTGACTACCAGGATGCCCCCGGGCCTCATCCCGTTGAGTACGGGGACTCCCTTGACCATGGTGGGCTCCACCACGGCGACGATGGCGGGGTGGTCGTTCTCGTAGAGGTAGGGCTCGGCGATGGGGGCATCGCTGATTCGGGCATAGGAGCGGCAGGGGACGTAGACTCGGTCCGGCAGGTCGCCGTAGTTGTCGAAGGCCTGGGTGTAGTTGCCCTCCTTCTCGGCAGCCTTGGTTAGGCTGTTGACGATATCTCGGGAGATCTTCCCTTCGGTAATCCCCCGGTACCAAACGGTGATTTCGGTCAGACCTTTCGTGGCCACACCAGGAACCTCCTCTCGAATGTTAGGAGTGCCCGATCGTCTCGGGGACGGCGACAGTGGGTGGACGGCGGCAGCTAGGTCATGGTGCATCTCCTTTAACCGCCTGAGGAGGAGCCAACCCCCGGGTGCCGGTCTGCCCTGGAGGGGAGGCTCGCTCCACGGGAGACTGAGGTAGCGGGTACGGGCGCAAGGGACCGCGATCAGAAGCCTGTATACCTGTATACAAAACCGATGGGCCCATACTACGCCGCTTCTCCGCGGAATGTCAAGGGGTTTCTTGAGAGAAGGCTGCCGATTCGTTGGATAGGGCGTGACGGGGAGACGAGGTGACGGGCCCCCGCTGCTCGACCCACTCTCGGGTGCGGCCGAAGAGGACTACCTCGCGGGATCGGAGTTCCTCCACCGTGGAGGCTCCCACCAGGAACATAGCCGTGCGCAGCTCCTCCAGGAAGCCTTCCAGCCACTCCTCCAGCCGGTCGTAGCTCTCCGTCGCCGCCTTAAGCAGCGGCAGCGCTATCCCCACCGCTGCGGCGCCCAGAGCCAGGGCCTTGGCGGCGTCGAGGCCGCTGCGCACCCCTCCTGTGGCCAGCAGGGGAAGGCCCGAGGTGGAGCACTCGATCAGCGAGACCGCCGTGGGGATCCCCCAGGAGGCGAAGAGCCTCCCCCGCGCCTGAAGCCGGCGAGCGCCCCGGGCCGCCGAGCGGTAGGCCTCGATCAGGGCGAAGTTGGTCCCCCCCCCCCCGCCCACGTCTATAGCCGCGACCCCGAGCCCTCGAAGGATCAGAGCCTGATCTCGGGAGATGCCCGCCCCCGTCTCCTTGGCGACGACGGGGATACCAACCTCTTGAACCAGCCGGGCCATGGCCTCGGCGCAGCCCCTGGCACGGGTGTCGCCCTCGGGCTGGACGGCCTCCTGGAGGTAGTTGAGGTGGACCGCCAGGGCGTCGGCGGAGATCAACTCGGCCGCCCGGCGGGCGTCGTCGGGCGTGTAGGCCCTGCGGGTTCGCTGGGGGATCAGTTGAGGGGCTCCGATGTTGGCTATCAGGAGCGCTCGGGGGGCCTCCTCCCGCACCACCGCATAGGAGGCGGCTGCTTCCCCGTTCTCCAGGTAGGCCCGTTGGCTGCCCACCCCCAGGGCGAGGCCGAAGCGGTGCGCCGCGCGGCCCAACCGCCGGTTGATCTCCTCGGCCTGGGGGGTCCCTCCCGTCATGGCCGCGATCATCACGGGCGCGTTGAGGGTCTTTCCCAGCAGCGAGATCGAGAGGTCGATCTCCTCCTCGTCGATCTCCGGTAGGCTGCGATGGATCAGAGCCACCTCTTCCCAGCCGGCCCCCAGGGGGGACTCGACCGGCTGGGTGGTGGAGATGTCCAGGTGCTCAGCCTTTCTGGTGGCCGTCAGGTCCCTTCTGCTCAGCTTGCGGGGCAAGGCACGCCTCCAAACCCGGATTATTCATTTGTTTGTAGCCGCACCCTTCACGGGTGCGCGTAGCCATATTCGGCAGAGCGCAGCTTCACCACGTGGACCGCGCAGGCGTAAAGCCTGCGGCTACACGGTTTCTCTCTGATTATAGCAGGGGGATGGTGAAGGAGCAGTAACCCTAAGGGGGGAGGCGGCGGCGAGCCCGCCGCCTCCCATATCCGCCGGCCGGGGAACTGGCGCTCGTGGCGCCTCTCTCCGACCGACGGCCTCCCGAGGAGGCTATGAGGTAGTGGAGCCT
>JAJZQR010000319.1 GCA_021806765.1 Chloroflexota bacterium
AGTTGCTGACACATCCCTTCACCCTTATCAAGCCCGCTTCCCCTTATGGTGCAATCTCAGAATTTCAGGGTCTAGTACGCTGACACACAGATCCTGATGTTGTCATCCTGAGCGCCAGCGAAGGATCTCTCCGGCGACCGGGGGAGATGCTTCGCTTCGCTCAGCATGACACCGTCGTGCCCTCGGCGGTGCACTTTGTGGCTTCGGCAGGGGAACACTCAGAGGCCCTGCACCCAATTTGGAGTGCTGCGGCTTGCCGCAGCTTTCGATCCGATCCAAAGCCTCGCGGCTCTCTCTATCGGCGGGTGAGACACCATCTTCCGGTAGTGCAGCGGTTACCCGCCGCGCTCCAAACGGCCGGGCGTCTGGTACAATCTTCTCATGAGCGGTCGCATACTCCCTGAAACCGTCGGCTACCTGGAGCTAGGATCGGAGAACGGCGGGCACGAGCAGCCCGGTGGGGCAGGTGAGGCTGCCATCTACATACATTTTCCCTTCTGCAGCCACCTCTGCACCTACTGCGACTTCGACACCTTCGCCGGGCGGGAACATTGGATCGAACCCTACGTCGACGCCCTGGTGGAGCAAATCCGCCTGTCCCCCTCGGTGCAGGCCACCACCCTCTACGTAGGCGGCGGCACGCCGAGCCTGATGACCTCCGATCAGGCTACAGCCCTGATCCGAGCCTGTCGCGAGCGTTTCGACCTGCGGCCGGAGGCCGAGGCTACCGTGGAGGCCAACCCCTCGGGGCTCAGCCTCCAACGGATCGAGGGTCTCCACAGGGCCGGCTTCAATCGACTGAGCCTCGGGGTCCAGAGCGCCGACCAGCGGTTGCTCAGGTTGCTGGGTAGGCGGCATAAGCCCGAAGACGCCGCCTCAGCCATCCGACTCGCCAGAGAGGCCGGTTTCCGGAACATCAGCATCGACCTGCTGTACGGAGTTCCACAGCAGGATCTCTCGACCTGGGAAGCGACCCTGGAGACGGCCGCCGGCTGGGAGGTGGATCACTTCTCCTGCTACGCCCTCACGGTAGAACCCGGGACACCCATGGAGCGAGGGGTCAACCGAGGAACCCTTCTGTTGCCCTCGGACGAGACGGTGGTGGCCATGTACGAGTCCGCTGGCCGGATTCTGGATTCCGCCGGATACCGCCGGTACGAGATCTCCAACTGGGCGCGCCCAGGCTTCGAGTCGGCTCACAACCTGACCTACTGGAAGAACCGGCCCTACCTGGGAATAGGGGCAGGCGCGGCTGGCTGCTGGGAAGAGCGCCGATACAAGATCGCGCCGGGCATCACCCAATACGTGGAGAGCGTCCGCAAGGGAAGGGCGCTCCTGCAAGAGGAGGAGACCATCGACAGCCGTAGAGCCATGAGCGACAGCCTGATCCTGGGGCTTCGGCTGGAGGAGGGGGTATCCGAGCGGGATCTGACCCGGCGTCACGGTATTCGACCCGACGAACTCTTCGGGGAGACCCTGGAGTGGGCCGAGGGCTGGGGGCTGCTGGAAAGGGCAGAGGATCGGCTGAAGCTGACCGAGCGGGGGATAGTGCTCAGTAACGAGGTCTTCAGCCGGCTGCTGTAGGAGCCGGCTCCCCCCTGGCGATGCGGGGTCGCCAGGCGATACGGGTTGCCGGTCCTACACGAGGGCGATCACCCTCTAGCTCGCTCGGATCACCAGTTTCCGGCAGAGGGAGGCCAGGCCAGCTCCTTGCGACGAATCCGTTGTTCAGAGTTGTTATCCTGGGCGGCTAGCAGAGGGAAGATGTCAAGCCATGTCCATTGCAGTTGCCGGTCGGCTCGGTCTATAATGCGTTCGCCGCCACAGCCATGGAACGTAGTCGCCTCATCCCTCACGATGCCCTCGTTGGCCTCCTGCGCGATGGGGCGACACACGCCATCAGGCGCCCTCCTCTATTGATCAGCTTTGATGCCGGAGACCGGTAGCCGCCGCGCTCGGCCGTTCGCTCCTGCATCGTCCGGATGGGACCGGGGTATCGGCCGCCGGAACGCGCCGCGCAGCTCACCGTAGTCCGACACCAGCTCTATAGCGCACGGGACAGTCGATACCGATGAAGGGTAGTTCGGGGCGCTCTCCGGGGACCGCATTGTCAATCGGGCGCCAGGCGACCTCGTTGATCGGGCGGGAGGACGAGGGGACGCTTGTCCCTGAGCGATTGCTGCGTCGCGAGGTGCGGCTGCTCACCCTCACGGGTGTGGCCGGTGTGGGGAAGACGCATCTCGCCCTCGCCGTCGCCGAGCAACTGGCGGAAGCCTTCGCCCAGATCACCTTCGTGGACCTCGCCCCGCTCAACAGCCCCGACCAGTTCCTCCCCACCATTGCCCGATGCTGCGACATCCGTGAGAGCGGCCCCGATCCCCTCCGTGTAGCTCTTGTCCGGGCACTGGGCTCGCGGCCCTGGTTGCTCTTGCTGGACAACTGTGAGCACCTGCTCCAGGCCATGCCCCAGATCAGCAGCCTGCTCGCCGACTGCCCCGACCTGAAGGTCCTCGCCACCAGCAGGGAGAGCCTGCGGCTGCGCTGGGAGTGGGTCTTCCCCGTGCCGCCGCTGCAGCTTCCGACGCTAGATCCGCTGCCCACCCTGGACGACCTGGCGCGGGTGCCGGCCGTCGACCTCTTCGTCCGACGCGCCCAGGCCCACCATCCCGTCTTCACGCTCACCGAGGACAACGCCCGGGCGGTGGCGGAGCTATCCGTCCGGCTGGATGGGCTGCCGCTCGCGATAGAGCTGGCAGCCGCTCACACCCGGCAACTGGGACCGGCCGGGCTGCTGGCGCGGCTCGGCCGGCGATTGGAGCTGCTGGTGGGCGGAGCGCGGGACGGACCTGCCCGCCACCAGACCCTGAGGGCCGCTATCGACTGGAGCTACAACTTGTTAGTGCCCCAGGAGCAGTGGCTGTTCCGGCGGCTCTCGACCTTTGTCGGTGGCTGGACGCTCCGGGCAGCGGAGAATGTCTGCGCTGGCGACGGGCTGGAGCCTGGCGACGTGCTGCCGCTTCTCGAGAGGCTGGTGGATCAGTCGCTGGTGACAATCGAGGAGACGCCCGACGGCGGGAGGCGATACCGGCTCCTGGAGACGATGCGGGAATACTCGGCGGAGCGATTGCGGGAGGCCGACGAGCAGGCGCTGCTGCGGCAGCGGCACCGTGACTGGTTCCTGATGTGGGCTGATGCGGGCGAACCGGATACCTGGGGCCCCAGGCAGCCCATATGGCTGGAGCAGCTCGAGTCCGAGTTCGACAACCTGTGGACGGCCCTGGAGTGGAGTCGCACCACACCCGGAGAGGCGCAGCTCGGCCTGCGCCTGTGGGTGGCGCTGCTGCGCTTCTGGGATCTTCGGGGCCACTTTACTCAGGGACAAGCGATGCTGGACAGCCTGCTGGATCTGGCGCCGGAGGCCACCACCACGCGGGCCCTCGCCCTGGTCGAGGCAGGTCACATGGCCGACCGCCAGGGCGATCTCGTCCGTGCGCGTCGCGTGCTGGAGGAAGCTCATCGCCTATCCCGTGATCTGGCCTTCGCCCGCGGCACCATCGTCTCGCTCGTTGGTCTGGGGCACTTGGCCGAAGCGGAGGGAGATCTCACCAGGGCGGACGCGCTCTGGAAGGAATCGCTGGCCCTCGCACGCTCTGCACAGGATCCGATGGGGATCTATCTATCCCTAGGGTGGCTTGGACACCTGGCCTTCCTCCAGGGTGACGTCGTGCACGCCGTAGCTCTCACAGAAGAGGCCCTGGCGCTCATGAGGGACCAGGGTGACCAGGGGGTCGTTGCAGTGTGTCTCACCTTGCTGGGGAACCTTGCACTCGCTCAGGGCGACACTCAGCGCGCTGGCGATCTTTTCGAGGAGGGCCTCCCCCTCCTGTGGGAGCTGCGGGAACTACACGGTCTTGCGCTCTGCCTCGATGGGCTGGGGCAGGTGGCCTGGGCTGAAGGGGAGCCACTCCGTGCTGCCAGGTTGTTGGGGGCCGCCGAGGGACTGCGCTCCCGCTGGGGCAACGTCCGGTTTCTGGACGACCCCGGCTATGCCCGAAGCGTGGCGGGTGTGCGGGAATCGCTGGGTGAGGAAACCTTCACCTCGGCGTGGGCGTACGGACACGCTCTCTCTTCCGAAGATGCCATCGCCCTGGCCCTGAGCGCGGGGTCGCGTCAAGCTCCGCCGACCCTCCCGGACGCGACAACCGCTGCAGAGCCACGATCGCCGCTCAGCGACCGCGAGTGGGAGGTGGCCGCCCTGATCGCGAGGGGCCTCACGAACCGCCAGATCGCCCAGCGTCTCGTCGTCTCCAAGCGCACCGTGGACAGCCACGTTCGCCACATCCTCGACAAGCTCACCCTCACATCCCGCTCTCAGGTGGCCGCCTGGGCAGCCAGGTCCGGCCTGCCACAACGCTGATCCTCCAGCCACCCGCCACCCTCTTCATGAGCCATCTTACCCACGAGCGCCACACGTCGTAGGTCGGGAAATCCGCATGCCAATCAGCCATTGTGCGGATGCCGGCCGGCGCTGCCCCCTGTAGTATGCCGGGCGAGCCCTGGCCTTCCCTCGGAGGTTATTGTGGCAGATCCAGCATCGGTCGTCGGGCGCGACGCGCTTCTGGTGGCCATGGAGTACCTGCTCGAAGTGCGCCAGCAGCAACTCGGCGAAGCCTCCAATGATCCAAGCAGCTATCTCCACATGGACTGGATATCCCCCGCCACGTGGCGGAAAGTACGTAGTGAACCCGGTGAAGGGCACCACCTTGGATGGGTAATAGCACGGATGCGGGAGGAGCGACTCGGGCCTAAAGTGACATCTCACAATCACCCTAATGCTGCACCAGGGATAGCTGGTCAGGGACGGGCAAGTAAGGGAGGTAGATCATGGTTCGTCGCGCCGTCATGGCTTCTCTCCTGATCGCGGCCCTGCTCGGGCAAGGCTGCGGCAGCTTGCCCCAGTCCATCGGCCGTGGGGCGGTAGCTCCCGGTGAAGCCCCTGCTACTCCCGCCAGCCCCTCGCCGCTCCAGCCGTCACCACAGGCGGCATCGCCGGCCTCAGCAGCGCCCGCGGCGGCCGATCACCCCAAGGCTCCCGTCTCGGCCGGCACCGCCGTGAAGCCGAAGGTCGATCAGGAGAAAGCGCAGACGGCCCTGATTCCGGCAAGCTCGGGCGGCAAGATCGAGCTCAAATCGGGAAACGGTGTCACCTACACCCTCGAGGTCCCGAAGGATGCCCTGCTGAGCGACGAGATCATCACGATGGCGCCCGTCGCCCAGATCGATGGGCTTCCCTTGAGCGGCGGCCTGCTGGGGGCAGTGGACTTGCGCCCCGAAGGGATGCGCCTGGTGAAGCCGGCTACCCTCACCATTCAGCTTCCGGCAGGCTTCAAGGCGGCCGACCTGATTGGGTTCGCCTACCAGGGAGGCGGCGAGGACTTCCACCTCTACCCCGTGTCGGCCAAAGGCACCGCGATCACCGCGAACCTCATGCACTTCAGCAGCTACGGTGGCGGGCAAGGAACGCAGGCAGACTCCCAGACCCAGCAGGGCAAGACCCCGACTGGGGCCGAATCCCAATTCGAGAATGAGATGGGCGCGGCGCTCGACAACGCGCGCCGGACCGGCAGCGATCCCAGTTCCAACCAGCAGGTCGAGGACGCCCTGCGCCATTTCTTCGACAACCAGCTGTCCCAGGACTTGAAGACGGCGGAAACGAACGACGGCTCCATCGACACTGCCGTCGCCGAGTACCTGACCTGGCTGCGGAATGTTCAGCTTCTTGGCATGGAGGCCCACTTCGAGACCGAGATGAAGTTGGCCGACGCGTCGGTGAAGAAGGGGCTCAGGAACGCCTTCGACAAGGCATCCCAGCGGTGCGCTCAGGACCTTGACTGGGAGCAGGGTCTAAAGATGTTGAACCGCGCGAGGCAGGCTGAGCTCCTCTACGGCATACAGTACGAAGACCTCGATTCGAAGCTCCAGCAGTGCTGGACGTTCAGGCTCGACTATGAGTCCATCATCACATGGGAGCTCGATGACAACATGAATATCGTGGCTCACGTGAAATCCCAGGTGCCGCTGAACATGAACAGTGACATGACGGCTTTCGATGGAGAGGCGCCACTGAAGTACGTCGAGTATAAGGTGGAGTGGCGGGGGGAATCCAGCATGATGAACAGCCTCTGCGATATCGAGACGACTACCACAGATACCACCCTCTCGGTATCGCCGATGATCCTG
>JAJZQR010000320.1 GCA_021806765.1 Chloroflexota bacterium
TTCCACGGCTTGACGCACTCCAGGGATGGCCCCCTGGATCATGTCTCTCGTCCGGTCCGACTCCGCAAAGATCTGCAGCGTCAGCACCCCGTCGCTCAGTCCCAGCCGCAGGTCCAGATATCCAAGGGAGGCAGGCTTCAGCTGAACCCGGAGGCTACTGTTCGTCGGAAGGCTCAGCTTGGCGGCGTGAGACAGCAGTTGGTCGAAAAGGCTACCCTGGGAATTCTGGGTGCTCTCACTTCGCCCCGTCTCCCTGGATGCAACCACGTTGCTGCTGCTGGCTTCCCCAGCCTTCATGCCCGAAACCGAAGCCGCCTGCGCGTCGCCGCGGTCCTTGCTCTCCACGGAAGCCGGTCCGCCAGACTGTTCGCCCTTGGCCTCGGATGTCATCGACCTGGACGGAGGAGACATGGCAGGATTGACACTCGAACCCTTTGAAGCACCCTCCTGCCCCGAGCCCCGCTTTTCGGCATCACCTTCCCCTTCTCCACGAGAGGAAGTCCTGCCTCCAGCGTTGGTGGCGTTGGATGCCCCGGTTCCTCTGTCTGCCAGGGCAGCCGGGGACTCGACTGCGTCGCCATTGGCCGATGTCGTTCCAGTGGCGCCCCTAGCCGCTGCCGTGGCAGCTACAAGGTTTCCGGACTTCTGTCCAGGCCCCTCAGAGCCAGCAGGGGCATCCTTCGCGACCGATGTCTCTACCTCCTGTGCCACTGTATCCTTGCCCGCACCGTCCCGGGCCGGTACTCCTCCTGCCCGCGGAGTCGCTTCCTTCGAGTCCATTTCTGCGGGACTCGCCACAGCTACAGCATCACCTCCGGTCCCTGTGCCCGGTGCCGTCGTTCCCGGCCCGCCGGCCGGTACAGAAGTCGCCGCCCCGGCAGAGGACTGGCCCTGGCTCGCCTGGGTCGTGGCAACCCCATAGGGGCTCGCCACGCCGTTCTCAGCCCCTTCCCCGATGGTCGCAGTCTCAACCATCGAAGCGGCTTGCGCACCGCCACTCTGGGCAGCAGGCCCCGCCATTCGCAAGGAGTCCGAGGAAGTACCCCTCGAAGCTGAGCCATCGCCAACCGCACCCTGGCCCTGGCCCGTACGAGGCGAGTCCGCGACGGTGTCTGCTACGGAGGCCATGACCAATGGTGCCGAGCTGCTCTCCGGTAGCGCGCTACCGGCTGGTTGGGTGGCCCCCACCCCGCCCGCCTGGACACCGCCAACTGCCGAGATCGGCGCCGGATCCTGGGTGTCCGGCACACCGTCAGTCACCACCTTGACCTGGGCGACCAACCCCGCCAGGAGTGGTACCATCATGGCTGCGACGTTGCCGGCGACCGGGTCCTCCGTTTGGTCCGCAGAATCGCTGCTCGACTCGTCAGAAGTCGAGCGGGAGGACGTAACATGATTTCCCGGGTCTTCCTTGGGTGTCCTGCTGTCCGCAGCCTGAGGCCGATCCGATACTTCTCCAAGAACAGAGCTGAAACTGGGCCCCGTTCCCTTTGCGGAGGTGGCAGGAGAGCCTGAGAACCCCGCGGTCGCCGCGACCTCAGGAGAACCGGTCGTTGCTACCTCCAAGTGGCTTACCCCCTTTCTTCCTAGCGTCTGCCGTCACTAACGGCCATGCGCATAATGGCCAACCGCCCCGCCATCAACTGACTGACGGCGTCGAACTGAATGCTGGTTTCCGCCAGTCTTGACATCTCCGCATCCACATCCACTCCATTGCGATCGGTGCGAAACACCACAGGTTGTTGCTTGCTCAGGGCTTGCTCCATGACCGGGGAACTGCCGACATGACCGGGGTCGGTCACCACCATCCGAAGGTCCCCCTCCTTTCTGATCTCCCGATCCAGCACTTGCTCGAAGGGGATATCCATGGCTCGATAACCCGGAGTGTCCACATTAGCCAAGTTGTTCGCGATCAACTGCTGCCGCTTGACCAGCCCCGAGAGGCTCTCCTGGAGCAGCTGGCCGGGCCCATCAAGCAATGGTCCTTGTGGCACCCTCACCTCCCCCGGATGATCCCATCGCCGCAGTCGATTGGTTCCGGCTCTGCAGCGAAAGCACCCTCTCCACGTACTTCCTGGTTTCCTGGTACGGAGGGACTCCCCCGTACTTCTCTACTGCCCCAGGGCCGGCGTTGTATGCCGCCAGCGCCAGGGGAACGGAGCCGAATCGGTCCAGTAAAGAGCGAAGGAACTTCGTCCCACCCGTCACGTTCGAGGCGGGATCAAAAGGGTCTCTCACCCCCAGCGATCTGGCTGTTCCGTCCATCAACTGCATTAGCCCTTTCGCGCCAGCGTGGGAAACCGCCTGCGGATTGAACCCCGACTCCGCCTCTACCACTGCTTTCACCAACTGTTCGTCCACCCCCTCTTGGCGGGCGGCGGACCGAATCATCTGATCGAAGCTGGCGCTCTGCGCCCCAGGAGCTGGCGGCCGAGTAGGTAGTCCTTCTCGCCACACCGCCTGGCGGCCTCGCAATTGGCCACGGGATATCCCGGGTCGAAGGGAACTGCTCTGCCCGAGGGCGGAGATGGCCTTGTGCCTGCCCACGATCCCCACGGCTATCGGCAACTGTCCACCTGCTCGGCTATCTGACATGGGAAACCCCCTGTTCCTCTTGCTGCCGTCGTACGTGTCGGGTAGTAGCTACCTCTTCCGCGTCTTTCAGCTCCTTCCGGACCTCCTCCTTCGCAAAGGACAGCAGTAGAGTCTCTCTCAACCTCTCCAGGGCCTTCTTCTCGCGTGAAGCGTGCAACACGGCCTCGCGATCCTCGGCCGTTCGCTGAGCCAACCTGTCCACCAGCGCCACCTCGTCGTCCAGCTTTCGCTCCAGCACCGCCAGGTAGCTGCTTTCCAGGTTCAGCCTGTCCATGTCCAGATGTCCCTTTCCCTGGTACTTGGCCAGCCGCTCGGCCTGGCTACTCATTTCGGCCTGGATCGCTTCCACCCGATCGGTCGCTTCCTCCAGAGCCCGCTGGGACTCGGCCAGTTGCACCTGGAGTGTCTGTTCCCGGTGCCGGCGCAGGGCTAGCAGCGGCTCCATGCGAAAGTGAAAGCCTCTCAACTGCTGCCACCAATCCTAAGGAACGATGTAGGCCCCGGAGGCCCGCAGACTGCCGGCGATGGTCTCCAGGGCGGCCTGGGTATCCTTGAAGGGTGATGGCTCCTCAGGACGCTGACGCAGGAAGGCATCTATCTGAGGCATAGCGTCTATCGCCGCATCAATCCTGGGATTGCTCCCACGCATGTAGGCCCCAATGTTGATGAGGTCCTTGGCCTCCTGATAGGTAGCCATCGCCTCTCGCAGCAGACCTGCGCGCCGTTGGTGCTCGACGGAGGTTACGGAGGACATCAGCCGGCTGGTGCTGTTCAACACGTCTATGGCAGGATAGCGGTTAGCTGCCACCAACTCCCTCGACAACACGATGTGCCCATCCAGAATGCTGCGCACCGTGTCGGTGATCGGCTCCGTGAGATCGTCAGCCTCGACCAGCACCGTGTAGAAGGCGGTGATGGTTCCTCGGTCGGAGGTGCCGGTTCGCTCCATCAATCTGGGCAGAAGGGCAAACACGGAGGGGGTGTACCCACGCACCGTCGGCGGTTCCCCCGCTGCCAGCCCTATCTCTCGCTGAGCCATGGCGAACCGGGTTACCGAGTCCATCAGCATTGCCACCTGAAGCCCCTGGTCCCGGAAATACTCGGCGATGACGGTCGCCACCCACGCCCCTTTCACTCTCATCAAGGCCGATTGGTCGGAGGTGGAGACCACCACCACCGACCGCGCCAGCCCCTCGGGCCCCAGGTCTCGCTCGATGAAGTCCTGAACCTCGCGACCCCGCTCACCGATCAGCGCGATGACGTTCACGTCGGCCCTGGAGCTTCGAGCTATCATGCCCAGCAAGGTGCTCTTGCCAACACCGCTTCCAGCGAAGATACCGACGCGCTGCCCTTTGCCACAGGTCAAGAGGCTGTCGATAGCCTTGACACCCGTGGGGAGCGGTTCCACGATCCTGGACCGCGCCATCACGTCGGGAGAGCTGTTGGTGAGGGGGTAGAACAGCATGGAGTCCACCGGGCCCTTGTGGTCGAGGGGCCGGCCCAATCCATCGATCACCCGTCCCAACAGCTCTTTCCCCACCTGGACGGTGAAGACCCGCCCCCGGGGCACCACGTTGCTTCCCTGACGCACTCCTCCCAGGTCAGCCAGCGGCATCAACAGCAGCCGTCCATCGCGAAAACCGATCACCTCGGCGGAAACCGGCATCTGCCCCTTCTCGGGGTAGATGAAGCAGATCTCGCCGATGCGCGAGTTGAGGCCTTCAACCTCTACGGTCAGTCCTACCACCTGGGCCACCCGACCTCGACAGGAAACGGGATCGATCTGCTGCAACAGGCGGCGGTATCGTTCCAGTAGTCGGAACTCCTGAGCCGCGACCGCGTTCATTGGCCCCCCTCAAAGGCGGAGACGATCTCCGAAAGCTGCGCCTCGATCCGACTATCCACGAGACCGCTCTTGGTCTCGATGATGCAGCCTCCCCTCTCCATCCCGTCGTCGGCAACGATCTCCCAGTTGGAACCGAATGCCACGGCACCCCTCAGCTCTGACCACTTCTCTCGCACGAGATCGGCATCCTCAGGATGAACGAGGATCCGCACGGAATCGGTGGAACCCACCTTCTCGAGGGCCGATTCCACCATGGTTAGCACCAGAGAGGGGTCGGAGACCACCTCTCGACGGAGCACCTTGGAGGCGATTTCCAGGGCAAGGGTTGCCAGCTCCTGCTCAGCGGAGCGAACCATAGACTCCCTGTCGACCACGGCTCTCTTCGCCAGCTCCGCCAGGCGTTCCAGGTAGCCCCGGCTCTGCTCCTCGGCGATCCTGAGGCCCTCCGCATGCCCGTCGGCATATCCACGAGCCATGGCTTCCCGAGTGATCTCTGTGGCCCGCTCTTCGGCATCGGCCACGATCTTCTCGGCCTGAGCTGCAGCTGATGCATCCAGTTCCGCAGCCCTGGCCATCGACGTCTCGGACTCAGGGGAAAGGCCCTCCATCAACTCACCCTGAAAACGGGCTGGGGCGAAGTCTCCGGCCCGCCTGTCCTTGACCAGCACAGGCTCATCTTTGTATTCAGCGCTTTTCAAGATCTTAGGCAACGACCTCGTCCTCCGAGCCGCCGCGGGCAATCACTATCTCTTCGGCATCGTCCAGGCGACGCACGACACTCACGATGCGCTGTTGCGCGTCCTCTACCGTCCGCAACCGCACGGGCCCACCGACGTCCATGTCCTCACGCAGCATTTGGGCGGCGCGAGCCGACATGTTCTTGAAGATCTTCCCTTTCACCTCCTCGCTGGCGCCCCGCAGGGCCAGGGCGAGATCCTTGGTATCCACCTCGCGCATCACCCGCTGAATGGAACGGTCATCTAGCTTGACGATGTCCTCGAAGACGAACATCTGCTTTCGGACTTCCTCCGCCAGCGCCGGGTCGGACTCCTCCAGCGACTGCATGATGATCTTCTCGGTCGCCCGGTTGACCTGCGTCAGCACCTTCACCAGGAACTCCACACCACCGACGGTGGAGTAGTCTTGATTCAGTACCGAGGACAGTCTCTTCTTCAGGGTCGACTCCACCTGGTCGATGGCTTCGGGTGTGGTCCGCTCCATGGTCGCTATGCGAAGAGCTACATCCGCCTGCAGTTCTCGGTCGAGCCGCGCCAGAATTGAGGCCGCCAGCACAGGGTGCAGGTGGGAGATCACCAGCGCGATGGTCTGAGGCCGCTCTTCCTGAATGAACCCAACCAGCTGGGCAGGATCGGCCATCCGGACGAAATCGAAGGGCTCGTTTCTCCACCCGGACGCCAGCCTGTCGACGATTTCATTCGCCCGCTGCTGCCCCAGAGCATGGGTCAGGACCTCCTTGGCGTACTCCACACCGCCACTGGAGATGTAACCCTGAGCCTGGGCAAGTTCCAGGCACTCACCCAGCACCTCTGTCCTGACTTCGTGGGCGATCCGCTCCATGCTGAAGATCTCGACGGTCACCCGATCGATGTCGGTTTCCTTGAGCTGCTTCAGCACCTCACCGGAAAGATCAGTGCCCAGGGCAATCAGCAGGGCAGCCGCTTTCTGCCGCCCGCTCAGTCTTCGCATACCTGGAGGAGCCATCTACTTCTCGTCCAACCAAGACTTGACGATCTGAGCCACCAGCTTCGGCTCG
>JAJZQR010000321.1 GCA_021806765.1 Chloroflexota bacterium
TGCCCATCGAGCGGGTCACCATGCCCTTTGTTCCGGTGCCCTTCTCGCCTCCGCTGGAGGACTATGTGATCCCCAAAGAGGACCAGATCGTGGCAGCCGTCAGGCGAACCCTGGGAGTAGCAGTATAGGGACGCGGGGGCCAGGGGTCGGGGATCAGTCCTTTTTCCCGGCCCCTGGCCCCCGACCCCCGACCCCTTAAGGAGAAGAGGATGGCGTACGAAGTAAGGGTGCCTCAACTGACCCAGACCATGTCCGAGGCTACCATAGCGCGATGGCTCAAGAGGGAGGGGGAGACGGTCGAGGCTGGAGAAGCTCTCCTGGAGGTAGTGACCGACAAGGCTACCCTGGAAGTGGAGTCTCCGGCCGGCGGCGTTGTGGGAAAGATCCTCGTCCCCGAGGGCGAGGCTCCGGTGGGAACCGTCCTCGCCCTCCTGTTGGAGCCGGGAGAGAAGATACCCGTGGAGATGGTGGCCACTCCCATAACCACGGGATCAGCCCGGCTGCCGGTTCCATCCACGGCGGCAGCGGCTCCTTCGACCAAGACCGCGACCTCGGGCAGACTGAGGGTGTCGCCCCTGGCCCGCCGGATTGCCCAGGAACAGGGGGTCGATCTATCCCAGGTGGCTGCCACCGGACCCGGGGGGCTGATAACCGAAGGTGACGTGCGCCGCTACCTGGAGTCCCGACAGCTGCAGCCGGCGACGGCAGCTGCCACGGTGTCTCCCGCCCCAGGGGAAGGAACGGTCAACGTGGCACCTGCTCGCCCGCCCGCGCCACACGTAGAGACGCGACATGTCGCGTCTCTACAGAATGTGGACGACGAGGAGGTCATCCCCCTGGTGGGGGTTCGCAAGACCATCGCCGAGCGGCTTTCCCTCAGCCGCCGCACCGCCGCGGACGTCACCACCGTGGCCGAGGTGGACATGGGCGAGATTGCGGCGCTGCGGGACCACCTGGACTTCACCTACACGGCCTTCGTCGCTCGGGCGGTGGCGATGGCGTTGACGGAGTTCCCGATCCTCAACTCCCGACTCGAGGAGAGCAGGATCGTGGTCAACAAGCGGGTGCATCTGGGGGTGGCAATAGCCATCGACGAGGGGCTGAAGGTACCGGTGATCCGCGACGCTTCCACCCGGAGCCTGAGGCAGATCGCCATGGAGTTGGCGGAGTTGGCCCAACTGGGGGCCGGAGGCAAGTTGACCCCGGAGCAGCTGTCCGGTAGCACTTTTACCATCACCAATTCGGGAGTCTTCGGCTCCCTGCTCTTTACCCCCATAATCAACCCGCCCGAGAGCGCGATCCTGGGCATGGGGAAGATCGCGAAGACGCCGGTGGTGCGAGACGACCAGATCGTCATCAGGCCGATGATGTACCTCTGCCTCAGCTACGACCACCGGGTGATCGATGGATCTCCAGCGGTGAAGTTCCTGCAGCGGGTCAAGATGCTGCTGGAAACCCCTAAGCTGCTGTTGTAGCATGGATTTGGAGCAAGGAGTCGCTCATACCCATGGATAACCGTGAAGAGAATCGGGCCCTGGTGGCCTTCACCTGGCTGGCTCCCCTCTCCGTGGGTGGGACCCTCGGGCTGTTGGCGCTCCGTGGGATCAACCCGGGCGCCCCGCCCGATTGGTTCGGTGCCATCCCCTTCGGCGTGGGAGTGCTGGCACTGGCTGCTTCGCTCCTCCACCTGAGCCGGCCCCACAGGGCCTATCGAGCCCTCCTGCGACTCTCCACCTCCTGGCTCAGCCGGGAGGTGATACTCTTCGGGACGTTCCTGTTCTTCCTGGCCCTCTACAGCCTGCCCCCACTAGCCCTGCTCCATGGGGACCTTCGAGGACTCTCTGGACTGCTGGCGACCGTGCTGGGGCTCGTCAGCCTCTTCGCCACCGGTCAGGTGTACCGGCTCCCCTCCCGGCCGGCCTGGGATCACTGGAGCGCCACGGTCTCCTTCCCCCTCGGGGCTCTGTCGGCGGGTCTGCTGTTGGGGATAGATGTAGCCAGACCAGAGGCCTGGGGAGCCCCCGCGGGTAGAGCAGCGGCTACGGTAGCGGCTGTGGCGCTGCTGCTGGCCCTAACGGCCACCTGGACCCGCTCCTGGCGTCTGAGGGGCGGCGACAGCGAGCAGTTGGCCGCCTGGAGGCTGGTGATGGGCTCCAACCGCTGGGCGCTGGCCCTGCGCACAGCGGGCTGCCTCTGCGCCCTTCTACTGCTGATGGTGGGTGGCTGGGCAGCGGCCCTCGCATGGATACCGGCGGCCCTGGGGGAGCTAGGGGACCGGGTGCTCTTCTTCTACGGAGTGGTCCCGGTCTCCTTCGCCGCCAGGTCCGGGGTGCCTGCCGTATCCCGCCAGCAGCTCAGGTAACGTACGGGCGGACAGGGACGCCCCGACTCCTTGAAAGGCGGGAGGGTATGCCCGCACAGGTGAACTACAGCGAATGCAGCACCCAGGCACGGGATCGTGGCATCAGCTACGGCTTCCTGGCCTGGCTCTTCCTCGAGCACCCGGACAGGGAGTTTCTCGAGCGGATGCTCTCCGCGGAACCCGCCTCCTGGGCTCTCTCCGTCGGAGAAGGCGAGGTAAGCCCCTCGATCCTGGCCGGGCTGGAGGCAATGCGAGCCTCCCTCAGCAGCCGGCCCGGGCAGTCGACGGAAGGGTTGTGCAGGGAACTGGCGGTGCAGCGCACGCGACTGTTTCGCGGGGTTGCCCCCGGCTACGGACCACCGCCCCCCTACGAGACCCTGTATCGGGATCCTGAGGGTGCCGGCGAGGCAGAGGTGATGCTGCAGCTTCGGCGCTTCTATCGTGAAGCGGGGGCTCAGCTCCCCCCCGACCAGGGAGAGCGGCTCGACTATCTGGGGTTGGAATTGGATCTCATGCGCCTCCTCTGCGAGGAGGAGAGCCTGTTGTGGGGCGAGGACGACCGCCAGGGTGTGGCTCGGGCGCGAGGGATCCAGGAAGAACTGCTCACTCGACACCTGCTCGCCTGGGCGCCCCGCTTCTGCCAGGTGATCCTGAAGGAGCCGGGCGTGCCATTCTACCATGGGGTGGCGGCCCTCCTGTCCGCCTTCCTGAAGGAGGAAGCCACACTTTTCATCACGACAGATAAACCACGGAGGCACGGAGAGCACGGAGACTCAAGCAATTGCCAGGCTCAGTGTCCTCCGTGTCTCCGTGGTGAGTTCTTACGCTTCGAACAAAGCTAGGAAGCACGAGGGGGCCTGGTATGCAGGAAACGCAACGGCGCGCCACCGGGCTAGCAATCCTGATCGATAAGGTGCTCGGCCGCCCCGCCGGGACTCTGGTCAAAGGGCAGCCTGAGGATAGCAGCGAGGAGTGGAAGGCCACCGGCTGCCGCATGTGCGGCAACAAAGCCTGGTGCACCGCTCGGGTCAAGGTACGGGACGGGGTAGTGGTCAACGTGGAGGGTGATCCCTCCAACCCCGTCAGCCAGGGAAAGCTGTGCGCCCGCGGCCAGGCATCCATCTTCAACCTCTACAACCCCTACCGGGTCAAGACCCCCATGAAGCGCACCAACCCCAAGAAGGGTCTGGACCAGGACCCGGGGTGGGTGGAGATCAGCTGGGAGGAGGCCCTCAGCACCGTCGCCGAGCGGCTGAAGAGGATCCGGGAGGAGGATCCCAGGAAGTTCGCCCACGTCTGGGGCTTCGGGGGATACTGGTGGGTCGTGCAGGACGGCGCCTTTCTCCCGGCCTTCGGCACCCCCAACCAGTTGAGAACCCACGGCGTCCTCTGCCCCGTCCACTACGGCTGCTCCCTGTAACAGTTCACACTTCCGTGGCTGAGTTCTTGCTTCCTGCAAGAGGTCGATGCCATGGGGAGTTTGACGATGGACACGCCCCTTGTTCAGCTGCGGGAGATCATCGCTGAGCAGCAGAGCCTGATAGTCGAGCTGCGGGCTGAGAACGCCCGGCTGCGTGCAGAGAACGGGGTCCTGCGGGAGTTGGTGGCCCAACTCCAGGAACGGATAGCGGAGCTGGAGGCGAAGCTGGGACCTCCTGGGAAGAGTGCACCGGACTTCGTGAAGGCGAGCCGGAAGAAGGCGGGGAAGGAAGGTCCTCGGAAGAAGCGGGATGAGAACTTCGCCCGGAAGCGGGAGGAGCCAACGAGGCGGATCGAGCACGCCGTGGAGAACTGCGAGGGCTGTGGCTGCAAGCTGCTTGGTGGTTCGGTCAAGCATACCCGCCAGGTGCTGCACATCCCCATCGCCCCGGTGGAGGTGATCGAGCACGTCTATCTGGAGCGGGAGTGTCCCCCATGTGGGAAGGTGAACCTGCCCGAGGTGGATCATTCTGGGGAAGTGGTGGGCAAGAGCCGGGTGAGCGCCCAGACGATGGCGATGATCGCGGCCCTGCGGGAGGTGGAGCGGCTGCCGATCCGCACCATTCAATGGCAACTGGCAACCTTCCACCGCTTGGTCCTGAGCGTTGGGGAGATCGTCAGGGTCCTGCAACTGGTCAGGGACAAGGCCGAAGGGGTGCGCCAAGGGCTCATTGAGGAATTGAGATCGAGCCCGGTGGTGCACGGGGACGAGACTGGCTGGCGGGAAAGGGGCCAAAACGGCTACCTGTGGACCTTTTGCAGCCCCGAGGTCCGCTACTTCGAGTACCGGAAGAGCCGCAGCGGGGAGATCGTCACCGAGGTGCTGGGGGAGGACTTCGGCGGGGTGCTGGTCAGCGACTTCTACGGGGGCTATAACAGGATGCTGGGGCGGCACCAGCGGTGTTGGGCGCACCTGTTGCGGGATGTCCACGATCTCAAGGAGAAGTGGGCGGGGGACTCCGACCTGGAGGAGTGGGCCAAGGGGGTGAACGAGATCTACCAGCGGGCGATGGGCTGGGTTGCCGAGCACCAAGGGACCCAGGAGGGGCTGCGGGTTGCAGCCCAGAGGCGTTTCGAGGGAGAGCTCATGGAGCTGTGCCGGCCCTACTTGAAGACGGAGCGCCCTCAAAGGGTGCTGTGCGAGCGGGTCGAGCGCTTCCTGCCCGAACTGTTCGTCTTCGTGGCGGACCCGAGAGTCCCTTCCACCAACAACGCCGCCGAGCGAGCCTTGCGGCCGGTAGTGATCAGCCGAAAGATCAGCGGCGGCACCCAGACGGGTGAAGGCAGCAAGACCAAGCACAGCCTGGCCAGCACCTTCGGCACCTGGATGGCCCAGGGCCTCAACCCTTTCGCGGCCTGCCTGGCCCTGCTGACAACCTCGCCACCCGCTTGAAAGGCCAGGTCCACAGGGGCGCGAGGCCCTTACTCAATAGTCAGCCCGTCAGTCACGGCGGAAGACCGGCGATGGCCACACGCTGCGTAACCGCGCATTAGGGGTGGCGTCATTCACGCCCCAGAACTCCGGATCGGGTGACATGCCTGTCACTTGCCCCCACTGTGCTGGCAGTGTGAACTGTTACGCCCGCCCGCTTGTTCACCACGTTCGCTAGCGGCTCTCCGACGCAGTAGCGGCGGAAGTTCTCCACGAAAACCCCCACCATGTGGTCCATAACGTTCTGGGAGTAGGGCGAGTTGTGAGGGGTGATCACCACGTTGGGCAGGCTGAAGAGGGGGCTATCGGGCGGGAGCGGTTCCCGCACGAAGACGTCCAGATATGCCGCCCGCATCTTGCGGGACCGCAGGGCTTCCACCAGAGCTGGCTCGTCCACGAGCCCCCCTCGAGAGACGTTGATCAGGGCGGCTTCGGGACGCATGGCCTCGAAGGTGGAACCGTTCACCATGCCCCGAGTCTCGGGGGTCAGGGCTGCCGCCACCACCACGTAATCGGCCTGGGCTACGCACTCCTCCTGCCGCTCCGCCGGGAATGCCTCGTCCACTCCGGGCAGCGGCTCGCCGGAGAGGGTCCGCTTGGTCCCGATCACCCTCATCTCCAGGGCGTGACACAAACGGGCGATCTCCAGGCCGATCCTCCCCAGCCCGAGGATGGCCACGGTGAGGCCCGGCAGCTCGCGGTGATCCTGATGCTCCCATCGGTGCGCTTGTTGAGCCCAGAAGTGGGCCGGCAACGCCTTGGCGTCGGCCAGGATGAAGGCCAGCACCGTTTCGGCAATGGCCCTCCTGGGGGCTCCGGCACCGTTGGTGAGGAGAACATCGCTCGCCACCAACTCGGGGATCAAGACATCCTCCACCCCGGCTTTGCCGTTGTGGAACCACCGAAGCCGGGGTGCGCCCTTC
>JAJZQR010000018.1 GCA_021806765.1 Chloroflexota bacterium
CTGCTGCTCCTGCATCCAGTTGAGCAGGTGGGCGATGGTCCGAGCCGTTTCGCCGCCGTCGGTTCGGGACGAGGACTGGAGCCCGCCGACGGCCTTCTCGAACTCCGATATGCCGAGGATCCCCTTCAGCGTAGTGGCGATGGCGAGAGCCCGTTTGACGCTCATGGCCGCCGAGCCGATGACGCCGCCGCCCTCGCCCATGACGGCGCCGAAGTCCAGGTCCAGGAGCGGCCGGCCGAGGATGGAGGAAGCGATCTTCTTGGTCAGGTCCTTGCCGGTGCCGGGCAGGCCGACCAGCAGGATGCCCTTCATCGGCTCGACGCCATAGGCCCTGGCGGCCGGCGTGAAAGTAACAGCGGCCTCCTGGAGCAGCTTGCGCAGATTGGCGTAGCCACCCAAGTGGTCGGCCGGTTCTGGGTGGCTGTAGGTGAGGGCGCCGCTCTGGCGGATGACGCTGCGCTTCTCGTCCAGGATCAGCGGCACCGCGTCGGGACCTATGCCCCGGTGGGCGATAGCTGCCTTAGCCAGGGCGTTCTCGATCTCGCTCTCGGTGAGACCCAGCAGCGCCTGGACCAGTTGCTCGGACGTGCGCTCGTCGACGGCGAGGTGCACGTCCGGGTTGTCCCCCAGCCGGCCCAGCTCCATCTCCAGGAGCCTCGCCACCTCCCGCTCTTCGGGCAGCGGCAGATCGATGAGCTTGACCTCCTTCTCCAGGGCCGGGATCTCGGGGAAGCTCGGCCCGATCAGGAGCACGGTGACCGGCCGGGTCTTGATGGCCCACGCGAGCTCGCGCAGTCGCCGGACGAGCTGAGGCTCCTCCTGGCCGTAGGGAGCCAGGTAAGGGCCGTAGTCGCAGAGGACGTAGAGTCCGCGGTCGGCCTGGGCGATATGGTCCAGCACCGAGAGAGGATCCTCGGTGTCGGGGACCACCTTCTCACTCGCACCCACCCCCGGCCCGGCTACCTGGCGGAGGCCGCAGATGCGGCTCCAGACGAAGAGGCCCTTCGCCCGGTGACGCTCGAGCCCGGCGACGGCGGCCATGAGGCGGCGGAAGCGCACCTCCTCGAAGGTGCTGACGGCGATCAGCGGATAGCGGGCACGGATCAGGATGTCCAGCTCGCGGACGAGCGCGTCCAGACCGGGCATCTCCAGGGGATGAAGCATGGGGAACCTCCTACAGTTCGAGGGCAGCCATCCGGTGTGGCTCGGACAGCGCCCGGGCATCGGCATAGCAGAGCTCGATGATGTCACCGAGCACCTGGTCGATGGGGCCCGGGTCGGCCTTCTTCCCGCCGTTGGGCCGGTTGGCAAGGCTCTCCATCTCGCCGAGGAGGGCCTCCAACTGCTTGTCGGACTGCCAGTTCATTAGCCGGAACCACCTGGCCAGTTGTCGCACCCGTCTGGCCGAGGCGCCCGGCAGGTAGTGGTGCTTCTGCAGCGACTCGCGAATGGCAGAGGCAGACTCGTAGATGGCCGCGTGAAGCTGCTTTGCGCCCTCCTCCAGGGGGCTCATCGCCTCTTGCAGTCGCTCTCTCGCCGCCTCCAGTTTCATCCGGCGCAGCCGCTCCTTGATCTCCGTCTCCCGCCGGCGGTCTTCCTCCTCGGCGTGGAGCCGTCTACGGACCCGCTCCTCCTCGACCCACAGCTCCTCCTGAACCAGGCGGAGCCGGGCCTCCTGGCGCTGCCGTTCCAACTGCAGGACCCCCTCGGCCTGTTCCACCTGACGACGCTCCTCCACCGCCTTGCGCTGCTCGGCCAGCATCTCGCTGCCCAGCAGGATCACTCCCACCCGGTAGCGCAGCACCAGCTTGTCGCGCAGGTTCTCCGCCGAGGGCATCGTCCTCAGGACGCCGCGCACCACGGCCCCCTGGAACCCCTCGGGAATGGCGTGGCCGGTGGCCTCCAGCCGCCGGGCCGAGTCGGCGGCGAGCTGGAGGAAGGTCTCGACCACCTCCTCTCGCATGGCCTCGTACTGCTCTAGAACCTCGGCCTTGGCGCTGTCCAGGGCCAATTCGGCCGCGTGGAACTCCTTCTCGAAGGTCTCGAAGGCGCCCCAGGGCACCCAGCGGTAGGCGGGGGTCTCGAAAAGCGTCTCGGTGAGCGTGAAGTGGTAGGAGTACTTGTGCAGGGCGGCGTGGGCCCGCTGCGCCTGGCGCAGGAGCGGCAGCCGGTACCGATCGGGCAGGAGCCCGCACCGGGGCGGCCGGAAGGCAACGCTGGCGCCCCGAGGCAGCGTGATCCCGAGGGCCTGCCAGTCGATGCGCCGGTCCAGGAGCCCGAAACCCCTGGCGTCGACGTTGATGAAGGCCCCCTCCTGTTCGAGGGCAGAGAGGTCGAAGGGGAGACGCTCGACCTCGGTGGCCTCGACGCCGGTGCGCTGGGCGGCGCGCTCTGCCCGGGCCTCGACCTCGCGCATGGTGGGCTCCAGCGGACGAACCTTGGGGTTGGCTACGAAATTGAGCATTCGACAGACCTCCTCGGGTAGCGGAGCAGATGTGAATGGGCGGCAGTTGGCAGCCGCAGAGGGCTCAAGGTGTCGGTCATCTCGGGGGCGTGTAGAGCCCTTGCTCGCGGAGACTGACGAAGTTCGGGCGCCCGATTACGAGATGGTCCAGGACCTCGACGCCGAGGAGCTCGCCGGCCTTCGCCGCCTCCGCGGTGAGACGGACATCCTCGGCAGATGGTGTGGGATCTCCGGAGGGATGGTTGTGGACCAGGATCAGGGCCGCAGCGCCGAGGCGCACCGCCTCGCGGAAGCAGTCGCCCAGGCGCACCACCGTGGCGTTCAGGCCGCCCTGGTAGATGAGGCTGGATCCCAGGATGTGGTTCTTGGTATCCAGTATCACCACCCGCAACTGCTCCTGGGCCAGGTCGGCCATCTCGGCTCCCAGGTACTCGGCCAGGTCGGCAGGCTTCCGGATGGTATGCCCGTTGGCCGACGCCTCCAGGCGCCCAACCTCGTAGCGGGAGACCATTTCCGCCAGCAGGCGGAGGTTCTCCCGGACCAGGTGCAGGATCGCCGCCGCGTCGGGCGGGAGCAGGCTGATCTGCCGTTCGTCGGTGGGGCGCTTCACGCCGCCTGTCTCCCCTCGGCGGGCGTCACCTCCCAGGCCACAGGATCGTGGTAGCGGTCGTGGAGTCGCCGGTTGAGCCGGGCCCGGAAGTGATCGGCCTGCTCGGCACCCTCGGCGTCGTAGAGGTCACTGACCTGGCGGGCCAGTCGGTCGAAGTCCGATCGGTCGTAGAACTGCCCGACAAAGGAAGCGAAGGTATCGGCGAGTCGAAACGGGCTCCTGGCCAGAACGGCCAGCTCCAGTTGCTGCGCGGGCGACAGGATCTCGTAGAGCTTGGGCACAGGGCACCTCCAGACGGCCGGAGAGCGGAGCGCCGCCAAGGGTGCCGCTCTCCGGGGCCAGACTGAGTTGGTTGGGCTACGCCGCCTGGGGCGGATAGCCGGGTCCTTCCGCTGAGACGGGACGGCGGCGGTATACGGTCAGATGCCGGAGGTGAGGGGGCGTCGGACTGGCGACGACCACCAACTCCCGGAGGTAGAATTCGGAGTCACAAACAGCTCGCGGGAGGGGAAGCGAGCAGAGGAGGCGGCCCGAGGTGCGCCGCAATCGCAAGGGAAGGAGCCGGCTAAAAGGGGATCTCATCTTCCTCGGTGCTGCCGGTGGATTCAGCGGGCTCGGCTTCCGGCCGTCGGTCGAGAGGGATCAGCTCCGTCGCCACGATCTCGGTGGTGTGGCGCATCTTGCCGTCCTTGCCCTCCCAGGCGCGGTAGGTGAGACGGCCGGCCACGAAGAGGAGCCGCCCTTTGGTGAGGTACTGCCCTGCGAACTCGGCCAGCTTCCCCCAGCACACGATGTGGTGCCAGTCGGTCTCGGGCTTGGTGCCGGCCTTGGCCGGTCGGTCCGTGGCAAGGCTGAAGCTGGTGACGGGCTGGCCGTCGGCGGCGTACCGCATCTCGGGGTCCCGGCCGAGCCGACCGATGAGTTCGACCCGGTTCAAGTTGAAGGACATGGGATTGCCTCCTCGGACTGCTTACGAGTGAGTAGTGTTGCCAGCGGTGACACTGCTGGCCGGAAGCTCACAAGTGGGCTGACAGTCTCCTCAGGCGGCGCGGCGACTGCGACCCAAGGCCTCGCCCATGGCCCGAAGTACTCGTGCCAGGTCGCCGATCTCCATTTCGGTGAAGGCCCGCCCGGCCTTCTTCGCCGCGTGCTGACGCGTCGCGGCCTCGTCCAGGCCCAACTGGGCGCCCATGGCGAGGACGGCCGCACGGAGGTCGGCAAGCTCTCGAGCGGCAGTGGCGTGGGCCGGGTTGGCGCGATCATAGAGCGCGTTTCCGAATTGGTCGCCGTACTGACGCAGGGCGCGCTTCATGGCGTCGGTGACGGCGGCTTTGATGGCCGTGTCGTGAGCCTCGGGACTGTCGTCGGCGGTGAAGGCGCAGCCGACGTCGGACCTGAGCTCGAAGCCCCGTACGTGCACCCTTACGCTGGCCCAGTACATCCCGACGGTCGAGACCTCACCCGATCCCTTGTAGGTGCGAGTCAGCTCCCGGTAGCCCACCGGCCCGATCAGTTCGGCGCCCCAGCGACCATGGCCAAAGATGCGATTGGCCTGGTTGATGGCCTGGTAGCCTTCGATGTAAGGGACCATCTGCCCCTTGCCGCCTCGGCGATGGGCAACGAGCTTTGGATCAAGGGGCTCGGCCAGGAGACCCAGGACCACGCCCAAGGGCTCTTCATGTTCGTCGGCGTGATCGTCAGTAGCGGGGTCGCAAGGTTGATCCCTCTGCCCGTTCCTTCGTTCTGTGATGTCGGTTGCTGTCATGCTGCCATCACCAGTTCCTCGCGCTCGGCGATCCGCACGAAGGTGTCGCGGCCGTTGGGGCGAAGCGCCAAGTCGGCCACATCTTTCACGTCGGATAGTGTTCTCGCCACCGCTCGGGTCCCAAGGGCGGCCATCAGCCTCTCCGTCGCCGCGCGTCCCGCCTCGTCGTTGTCCAGAGCCAGGTAGAGTCGTTCGAAGCGCGCGAGAGACCGCAGGGCGTCGGAGGAGACGTGCGTTCCGACCAGGGCAAGGGCGGGGACACCCCAGGAGCGGAGCGTTAGCCAGTCGAAGACCCCCTCGACCAGCCAGACCGCGCGCTGAGTGGAGACCGCCTCCCAGCCCAGTAGTGGCTTGCGGCCGGGCAGTCCCAGGTACTTGGGGGCGTTTTCCTCGGAGCCCACGATGCGGCCTACCAGCCAGATCGGTTGGCCGGCGCGGATCTCCGGCACGACGACCCGCCCCGCCATATGCTCCCGGCCGTCGCGCCCCAGCAGCCCGACTCGCAGGGCCGCTCCGGTGGGTAGGCGACGCCAGCGAAGGTAGGCGGCCAGCTCGTTGCCGCTGGCGTATCCCACCCGACAGCTTTCGAGGGTAGCCGGGTCCAGACCACGGCCCTCGACGTAGGCCAGGGCAGCGGGGTCCGTGAGTAGGCGGTTGTGGTACAGCTCGACAGCAGCGGCGAGGCAGGCCCGCTCGGCGGGGCCTCCAGCAACCGTCCGGGCCGGAGGTCTCTCGGGCCTCACGACTGGCCTGCGTCGGACGCTGGCCGGCGAGAGCCGCTCGCCCGCGATGCGGGCGACCGACTCGAGGAAGCCGATGCGCTCGATCCGCCGGACGAAGCTGATCGCGTCGCCCCCGACGGAGCAGCGGAAGCAGTACCAGCTCTGAGTCGCCGGGTAGACGTACAGGTTCGGCCGCCCGCTATCGTTGTGGAAGGGACAGCGACCAACCAGGGTTCGACCACTGGGTCGCAGCTCGATGCCGTAGCGGGCGACGATCTCCTCGACGGGGTGCTCGTGCTTGAGCGACTCCGTGTCGATGCGTTTCATCGGGGTGCCCTCCTTCTGGCCACGACTCAAGCGGCCCGCTCGATCAGGTGGGCGGGCAGCCCGCGGAGAAAGCGCGACGGCCGGCGTAGCTCGGCTCGCTCGCCGAGCCGCCGGGTTCGGCAGCAGGTGAGATACAACTTCTCCCGGGGCCTGGTGACGGCCACGTAGGCGACGCGCAGCTCCTCCTGGAGGCCCGTGCTCTCCGTTTCCTTCAGCAGCAGCGCCCGCGGGTGAGGAAGGAGACCCTCCTCGACACCGACCACGAACACCACGCGCCACTCGCCGCCCTTGGCCCCATGAATGGTCGTCAGCAGCACCTTGCGAGCATCGTCGGGGGTAGGAGCCACCTCCTCGCCCAGTTGCAGATCGGCCAGCCAGACGGCCAGGTCTCCCTCAGCCTGCTCTGCAAGAGTGCGCAAGGTCGCCACGTGAGCCATCCGACAGGGTCCCTCGGGTTGGCCGGCCAGCCAGTCGGCGTAGCCGCTCCGCTCCACGACCAGGTCGAGCATCTCGACGGGGGCGAGCTCGACGCTCCGCTCATGCAGTTCCTCGATAAGTGCCAGGAGCGAGGGGGCGCTGCCTGCAGCAGCCGGGCCATACCCACTGGCCAGGGTGAGAAACTCATCCGGAGGCACGGGTCTGGCCCGAAGTTGCTCGGCCAGGCGGCCAAGGCGCCTGGGCGGGGCGTTGGCGATGCGGGCGAGGGCAACCATATCGTCCGGGTTGTGCGCCAGGCGCAGGTAGGCGATCACGTCGCGCACCTCACGCGTCGAAAAGAGGTCGTTCCTCCCGAGCACCCGGTAGGGTAGACGGTGCGCTCTGAGCGCCAGAGTCAGTTCGTGGGCCTGCTGGTTCGTCCGGTACAGGACCGCCACCTCGCCCGGGTGGCCTATTCGTTGCGCCTCCAGGAGACGCCCGATCTCGTCAGCGACGAAGGCCGCCTCGGCCTGCTCATCTTGCGCCTCGTGGAGCAGCGCGACCTCGCCCTCGGGGTTGTCCGTCCACAGGGGCCGCGAGTATTCCAAGGTCCCGCCAAGGGTATTGGCCAGGTCGACGATCCGGCCCGTCGAGCGGAAGTTCTGGTCGAGACTGAGGACCTGGGCCTCGGGGAAGTCGCGCTCAAAGGCCCGCAGGAAGCGGACATCCGCGCCCCGCCAGCCGTAGAGGGTCTGCCGCGGATCGCCGACTACCACCAGGTTGCGGTGCCGCTCGGCCAGGCTCCGAAGCAGGGCATACTGGGCGGCGGAAACGTCCTGGAACTCATCGGACAGGACGAGGCGGTAGCTGTCCTGGCAGAGGCGCAATACCTCCGGCCGTGTCGAGAAGAGCCGAAGCGGGAGGGCTAACATGGCTGGATAGTCGACGGCTCCTCGACGCCGCAGCAGATCCTCGTGGACTTCCGCGAGCGGCCTCAGCTCATCCGCTGCCGGGAGCGAGATGTCGTCGCCCAGGCGCAGCCGCTCGAGGCACCGGGCCAGGTCCGACAGCGGCCATCGCTCCAGATTGAAGTCGAGTTGGTCGGCCGCCTCCTGAAGCACTTTCAGCGCCTCTTCCTTTCCGTAGACCGCCAGCGGGCCGGGTCCGTAGCCCAGCTCCTCGCTCCACTGGCGGACGATCCGAAGCCCGAAGGCGTGGAAGGTGGTCACGTCGACAGCCTGACCCTGTTCGCCCAGCATGCCCACGAGGCGCGCTCGGAGCTCCCGGGCGGCCTTGGTGGCGAAGGTGATGGCGAGCACGCTGGTGGGAGCGATGCCCCGTGAGGTCACCAGGTAGGCGATCCGCGCCGCCAGGACGGTCGTCTTCCCCGAGCCGGGGCCGGCGACGATCAACAGCGGACCGTCGCCGGCGAGCACGGCTCGTCGCTGCTCCGGGCTGAGGCGAGAGAGATCCAGCACGATCTACTCGTCGCTGCCCGAGAGTTCGAGCCAGCGCAGGTAGAACGCGGCGTCCCGCACCCGCCAGAGTAGCTCTAAGGCGGATCCACCCGGCAGGAGGCTCCCTATCAGAGCGAAGTCGGCCGCGGCGTCAGCCTCGTAGCAGGCGAACAGCGGCGTTAGTTCCGTGCACCGGCGCAGCCTGGCCAGCAGAGCATGAACGGCCACTTCGGCCAGGAGCCCCTGGCGCGCCCGGTTGGATTGCTCGGCGTGGCTGCGAGCCCACAATGCCACCGTCGCCCGGTCATACCGGTTCAGGCCCTCCAAGGTCACGCTCCTTTCAATTCCGCACTCCCTTCTCCTTTCCAGTGACGTCGGGCCCCCGGACAGACGCCTGCCCGGGGGCGGATAACCACACGACCAGACGCTAGCGGAGGGGGCGAGCCCGCCGGGCCTGCCGCTCTCCGACGACGCTGCCGGGCTGCCAGTTGGGTCCCATGCCGAGGGCGCTGACGACCACGTAGCTCCCGCCCGGGCTCTCGCGGGCGATGACTGCCCCGCGGCCCGGGTCCGGGGCGTAGCGCAGCGGCTCAACGGTCTCGCGCTCCCGGCAGAGGCGGGCGCAGGCGCGTGCCCACTCCCCGAAGAGTTGCCTGGCCAGGTCGTCGGGCAGCCCATCGACGTCCAGGGCCTCAAGGCGGGCGACGGTCGTTGCCGGATCCCGCCGAAACTCCCGACGGGCGGCCCAGAGCGTTTCCTCGGCCGCCGAGATCTTGACATCCAGCTCGCGCTGTGTAATGATCTGCTTGAGGGAGCTAACCTCAGGACTGCCGGGGAACTCGCTGGCAACGGCCCCCAGCAGGCCCTTCGCTTCCTCGAACCGCCCCGCTTCGAGCGCCGCAAACGCTCGGGCAAGGGCTCCGGAGAGTCGCCTGGCCCGCTCGGCCTCGGCGGCTTTCGCTTTTTCTGCCTCTTTCTCTCTGCGCCGCTCCTCCAGTAGCCTCTCCAGGTCGAACTGCGACGCCAGCTGCTCGGCGTCGCGCTTGCACCGCTCGGCCAGGGTCACCGCCGCCACTTCGGCCGAGGTCGCCAGGCTCGCCGTGCGCGTAGCGGCAGCCCGCGCCTCCTCGGCGAAGGCGGTGCCGATCAGGGCCTCGGCGTTCAGTCGCACCTGGCGCGCCTGCTGGCCGACCCTCTCGGCCTCCTGCTGCCGGGCAATCAGGGCATCGTGTTGCTCCAGGTCGCGCAGGGCACTCGCCCTGGCCTCCTGGTCCCGCCGAGCGATGGCGGTGAGGGTGGCGCTGGCCTCCTCCAACTCGGCCAACAGGCCGGCGAGATCAGAAACGGCGGTTTCCGGGGTGGCGGGCGGCATCGTGTTGTCGCCAGCCTCGGGAACTGGCCCCTCCGGTAGGTCGTCCAGGTTGAGCACCTTCGCCAGCTCGGCGAAGCTCTTGACCACGATGGACCGGGACATGGTTTTCCTCCTCACGTTTCTGATGGGATGCTGGAGCGAATGGATGGCTTGAGCCGTACTGACTCAGGCCGCTTGCTCGCTGGCTCTTGCACCGTTTGGATGAGGTGCCAGGGGGTCGGGCCGAAGGGCGGCGAGACGTCCGACTTCGGGTGGCCAAGCAGCGTCGAGCTCGACGGGGACCAGCAGGCTGGGAGAGCCGCTCTGCTCGATGGCCAGGCCGATCCATTGCTCGGCGAGGGCGGCCAGCAATTCGTCGGGGCTGAGGTGCCGGCCATTCACCTCGAGCGCCAGCCGGAAGAGCACGCCGCGGGCGCCGTCGGGACGCTGCCAGAGCTGGTACCATCCAGCGAACTGCCGATCGGTCTTGAGAACCTGCTGGACGACCACGACGGCGTGGGTGGGAACAGGCGTGCCCACAGCCCCGGCGAGCCGACGAAGGCCGTGCCGCAGTTCCGCCTCGAGGGTCCGACGCTTGACGCGGTCGACGATCAGTACCTCGACGGGAACGGGGTTGCGCAGGTGGTAGAGCGGTTGTAGGGCACAGCGGACGCGGCCAGCAAGCCAAACGCGGATCGTGCCTGGCCACCCGCGGAGACAGGCCAGAAGGCTGCGGTTGTTCTCTGACATGGGGTCTCCTCTTCTGCGGGAAACGGCTGTTGCCGAGTGCTCGTTGAGCGCCCGGAGAGCGGGTGGAGTGGACCGGGAAGGCGAAGCTTGGGCGGCGCGCGGGCCATCGGGTGTTCTCCTTTCAACTGGCGGGATGGGGAGGAGCAAGGCGAGGTTCGATGCGAGGCTTGAACCGTTGTCGTATGGCGCGAAGGGAGGGGTTGGCAACCTTAGGCGTCCCGCGCCAGCCTTGACGCTACGGACGCAGTACCTTCGACCTTGGATTGGGGTACAGCAGGGAGTCGGATCCAGAATCGAGCACCGGGGCCTGGCCACGTCTTCGAGTACAGGGTGGGATTGCCGCAGGGGGTCCGATGGGGATGATTAGCACCTTCGTCTGGGAGACACCGGCGGCTCGGCGCCTTGGCCGCGCGGACCGTGCTTGCGGTACACTGGGGGGTGGCAAGATGCCCGCTTCGACACGGCGGGTCACTTGCCGCGTTTCTTAATTACCCCTGGCGGGAGAGCGGTAATGGTGCGACTGACGATGGCGAAGGTTAGAGGTGTGGTCGCTGGAACGGCTGCCCTCTCTGTTTACATGCTCTTGATCCGTCCCTGGCAACTGAGGTGGGGCGCCACTGATGAAGAGGTCGCCCGAGCAATGCCAGGGGACGATGTCGTCTCGCGTCCCACGTTCAACGCCACCCGGGCGGTCACCGTCGAGGCGGAGCCGGAGGTTATCTGGCCCTGGCTGGTGCAGATCGGTCGCCAGCGGGCCGGATGGTACCGCTTCGATCTCATTGATAATCTGGGCATCCCCAGCGCGGAGCGCATCATCCCGGAACTCCAGCACCTGGAGGTCGGCGGTCTCGTGCCGATGAGCCCCGACGGCAAGCAGGGCCTCTGGGTGAAAGACCTCGAACGCAATCGTTGGATGCTGTGGGGGGATGAGAAAGGTGACACCACGTGGTTCTGGGGTCTCTATCCGATGGATCGAGGGCGCACCCGCCTCATCACCAGGGTGCGGATGCGCTACGACTGGCTGTCTCCGTGGATCCTGTTCAACCTGCTCCTCGACGTCGTCGACATCGTGATGATGCGCAAGTGCATGCTCGGCATCAAGCGGCGGGCAGAAGCGATCGCCGGTCCGTAGTCGAAACGGCAGAGGACGCTGCGCTCCTGTACGCAGGCTGCCCGCGAAACCGCTGCACCTTCGCCTGGTCGATCTTCAATCCGTGGAGTCGCTGCCCTCCGAGATGGTCGCCGCTGTGCTGCCGTTCGGGCGGTAGGCCAATCCCTTTCAGATCGGTGCATGCGCTCGAAAACGCACCCGACCGCTGTCTACCATTCTGACCTTATCGTGCCGTTCCTCCCCCTCCTCATCCTCTCTTCTCATCTACGGTCCGGGCTCCGATTGGCTCTGATCCTCGGCGCTGGAGAGCAAGCTCGTTTTCGATCCGGCGCCAACGCAGCCGAGCCTCGCTGTCGGTCTCTTTGGACTCTACTTGGGAGAGCACGCTCGCCGGCTGACAAATGCCAGCCGCATCCCACCGAGTCGAGTTCGAGACCATCCTCGTCGGCATTTTCGGGCAAAGCCGACCAAACCACATGAACGCTCGCAGTGTAGATGGCCCCGGTTACCTGGGAGTTACGTGGGAACTGCCTGGTGACTACTCCAGGCGAACTCGTGAAGGTCGTGTCGCGGCAAAGAGCTTCGCGCGGTGACACCGCCGTCCCACACCCACGTCGAGCCAGGCAACGTTCGATTACTTCAGCGTTATCCCCAGGACCTCGATGGGCGAACGCCGAGATTCTGGCCAATCTGCCGGACAGCAATAGTCGAAAATCACGCGGCAGGCGAACAGCGAGGCCAGGGCCGTTTCCCCGCTCCAGTGGCCGGAAAACTGATCGATTTGGGCTTGGTTCTATTAGAAATAGATTCCGCTTTGTTGCATCGCGGTACCACTGGTAATTCGCGCGAAGGTTTGCACGGTCTTTGCGTGAAGGCTGGCACTCGGCTGGTTTCTTGCGCGAAGGTTGGCACGCTCGTGCGTGAGGGTTCGAACACAGCGGCCCCCTCCGCACTTAGGGACTCGTGGTGGCTAGCTTCGAAGGGAACAGGACGGCGGCTGGTACATCCTTATCTGCGTCCCGTGGCCTCCATCCATTCAAGATCGCCGGTGTCTCCACCTCCGGTTCTACACTGAGCGCCAAGACGCCCGGCGGCATGTGAGTGGCAAGGACGGAGGTGGGGGCTAACGCCACCATGACTCCAAGGTCCACGCTGTATCGACCGAACGGTTCATCGAGGATTCTCGCAACGCGAAGTCTCGTTCCCCCTCGACTGCTTCTCCCGCGATGGCCTGGCGGCGCAAGGCCCAGTCGGATGTCTCTTCGAGACCTGCGAAGAGCGCAGTTACAACAATTGCACTCGTGTCAGCGATGTCGGTATACTGCTCGTCGATATGTTGACGCTTTGCGACTGAGGGTTGTGTCCCTCCATTTGACGGCTGTCATAGTTGGAAGTAGTAGGGCGGCATGGATGACCCACATCGCCAGGCTGTTCTCAGTCGTGTCCTAGTGGTGAGGTGCGACATGCTGAGACTACTCCCCGCGAGTCAGGAGTCGCTCGATCGGCGTGCAGGTTCGACTCCATAATAGATGAATCTGCTAGGAGTTGGCTTCGTGGCTGGTTCCGCCGACGAAGGATCAGAGCCAGGGAAATGGATGACAGAGCGACGAGATAATCCCTGCATGCATGGCAAGCAGTCTGCCTGGGCTGTTCTGAGGAGGACCGCGCGGCCCATCTAGTCGACGCGCCTGTGGGGAGCACAAGATATGGTGACTACCATGAGACAGTCTAATAGTCGGGAGCAGACCACAGACAGCGACAGAGAACAAACGCTTGGACAGCGAGTTCGGAAGTTTCGAGAAGCACAAGGCTACAGCCTGACCGACCTCGCCAGATTCTCCCGCGTTTCCCGAAGCTACCTGTACCAAGTCGAGAGCGGGAGCAGTTCCCCAACGGAAGACAAGATCAAGGCGCTCGCCGTTGCTCTAGGGGTTTCCGTCGCGGATCTAGTCGGCGAGAAAGTGGAAGAGCCTGACTTGCCTCCTGGTCTGCCTGAGTACGCTAAACGCGATAACTTGCCGCCTGAAGAAGTCAGGATGCTCGCTCGGATCAACCACCGAGGGAAACGTCCAACGACGCCAGAAGGCTGGGCACTCCTGCACTCCGTCATAAAGGCGGTCCTAAGGCCGGAAGAGTAAGCGTCGAGAGAATGAGAGAATGAACAGGGATCGGCAGAACCCTGCAGTCGAATTCCTCTGCAAATCTCACAACGGCGGTCCCGAGGAATTGGTCCGCGCCTATGCTCATTTCCTACTCAGGTCCGCCAATACCTACGAGCTTCCTGTTCAACTTGGCAGAATTCAGGGCAAGTACGAGATCCCCGTTCACCATGTCTCGGCTGGCGACCAACGGGGTTTCACCACCGAGGACGAACGGATCTATCTCAATGCCGACGACCGTCCCACGGTACGTAACTTCACGTTTGGACACGAGTTGGTGGAGCTTCTCTTCTTGGCTTTGGGAGCAGGTGGCGCAGACGCGTGGATGCCCGATGATGTCTTTGTCGCCTTGCAGGAAGGCAAAGAGAAGTACTGCGAGTTGGGGGCCGCTGAACTCCTGATGCCGATGCCCCTTTTCAGGGAACTGGTAGCCCTTGAGCCGCTCTCGTTAGGGTGGGCCCGGAGGGTCGCTGCCCGTTGCGGCGTGTCGTTAACCGCGGCTCTGTGGAGGATCTTGGAGACCGGGTTGGCCAATGCTCTGTTCATCACCTGGGATTTCAGGCACAGCCCGCGACAGTACGTTCCTTCGAAGATCGGGCAACTCAACCTCTTCGGCCCGGCAGAAGCCATGGACCCTCCGAAGAAGATGCGGGTCGAGCGCGTCTTTAGGCCGCCGCACTTCGACGCCTACATCCCCAAGGACAAGTCAGTGGACCTGGACGGGGTGATCCACCTGGCACATGTGACTGATCAGGAAACCTCCGGTTGGGAGGAGATCGACCTTGTCGGGCTCAGGGGATCCTTCTTTGTCGAGGCGGCTCCATTTTCCGTTGACGGGGATCGCCGAGTCATGAGCCTCCTCCATCTGGATGGGAGCCGCGACTCTGAGCGTGTCCGCGGGGGTCAGCCGCCGGGACTTCCGCGATAGGTCTGACCCAAACCCGCTCCGCCAGTTCTCAGATGACCATGGACCCCAGTCGCCTAGCCTCGGCGGACTGGGGTCCAATTGGCAGCAGCGGTCCCACCTGGCCCAGCATCACCGTCGCGATTCACAGACGAGTTTCGTCGATATTCAGGATTCCCCCTTGACAGGCGGTCTCACGGCCACTATCATGGCCCCCGCAGTGTCGTGATAACGACGCTAGTATGTCGCTCATAGCGGAAAGGCGGAACGGTTCCATGCCCCAGGAAGCCCACGCCCAAGCGGAGACCAAGAAGATCAGCGTCACGGTGGTGTACAACGGGGTGGAGAAGGAGATCACTTTCCAGCCCCATGAAGCGGTCAAGGCTGCCCTCGAGCAAGCCATGAACGAGTTCAACATCCACGACCAGCGGCACATCCAGGCCTTCTGGAAAGAAGATGGCAGCGAGATCACCGACGAGACCCAGTCCCTGGAGAAGGCCGGACTCGCGACCGGCACGGTGCTAGCCCTCCGCCCCAGCAAAGTGAAGGGCGGGCTAGATTGATCCGCCTTCGTAAGAAACTCCTCGACGACACCTTTGAGATCTTCAGGAGTTGCGGACGGGGGCGGTGCGAGTGTGTGGCCTATTGGCTCGGTCCTCTCGGTGTTCCCGACGTGGTTGATGAGGTGGTTCACCCCCATCATACGGCGACGGGGTACCGGTACGAGATCGAGGACAAGTGGCTCACGGTCTTCTGGTTCGACCTGGCCCGGCGGCACAGGACCGTCCGGGTCCAGGTCCACACCCACAGCGGGCGAGCCTTCCATTCGAGCACTGACGATGATTGGGCACTGGTCCACACCTCAGGTTTCCTCAGCCTCGTTATTCCCAACTCGGCCAAGGGAGCGCCAGGCTTCAAGGATGCGTTTCTAGCAGAGCGGATCGTAGGAGGATGGCGGGCTATTCCCGTTGGGTCGCGACTGGAGTTGATCAATGAGCATGCTTGAGGCCCTCAACCGAACTTTCCTGTTGTGTCGGGATGGGGATGTCATCGGGAAGAACACGGTCACCGACGACGACCTGGTCGCGGCGTTTCGTGACACTCGGGTCGTCCTTGTAGCGGATAAGGCCAACCTGAGTGCGGCGTCGGGACAGCACGCCCTCGTCGCGCTCTTCAACCTGGCGGCCCGCCTCGGGGTATCAGTCAGTTTGGCGATGCCCGACGTCCCTATCAGGGGCTTTCAGCCTCCGCTCCGCGGGTCCAGCCTGCTCGAAGGTCTGCTTGACCTGGGCGCTGACCTGATCCCCGAGTGCATGGCAACCGAGGCATCCCCGGATGGCCCTGCCGACATCGCCCTGGTTCTGGGAGATTCGTCCTGGAGCGGTGGAGCAGAAATGGCAATCCGTCTTACGGGCACGGAATGGGCTGGGACGACTTGCCCGGCCCACGAGGAGGCAGGCCGGTGGACCGGTGACTTCCCGGTGGGGGCGCTGGTCGCCGCTGGCATTGCTGCACCGGAGGTCTACAAGTTGGTGATGCGACGGCTGGGGAACCGTCTGCCTCTCCCGCTGGGCGCGGCCATGGCTCCGGTGGAACGTGCCAGTGTTCGGGTGGCTTCCGGCGACACCAGAACTACAGCACTCGATCTCGGTGATGTGGACTTCGTCAGTGGGGGAGCCATAACTAACTCGGCGCTGCTTACTCTTCTCCACTTGCCTGACGTCGCTCTCGCCGCCCGAGTCATTGAACCCGAAGCCATCGACCTGTCGAACCTCAATCGCTACACCCTCGCCCGGCTGTCGGACGAGAACGCACACAAGGTCCAAGTACTGGCCGCCTGGCAACGCCCTGGCGTGCAGATCGAAGGCGTGCCCCTCCGATACTGCGCCGAGACGCGAGATCGGATCCTTCCGTTCTCACCACACGTGATGGTCGGTACTGATAGTATTCCCGCAAGGTGGGAAGTCCAAAGGGAGTGGCCCAAGTGGATGAGCGTGGGAGCGACGTCCCACTTCCTTACCATCACCTCTTCTCACGAACCGGGTCAGTCTTGTGCAGGATGCCTCCATCCTCAGGATGATCCGGATACTCGGGCCATACCCACAGTGGGCTTTGTGTCCTATTGGGCGGGGCTCCTGCTGGCGGTGCGACTGCTGCGTCATGTGGCAGGCAGGCCCCATCCGCTGGCCGAGCAACACGTGTACTCCGTCCCGCTGCAACTGAGTCGAAAACATGCCTTCTGGCCGATGCCCGTGGCGCGTCGCGACAACTGCCCAGTCAGCTGCCTGACCCAAGGACAAGCTACCGGTACTTAGCCAGATGCGGAAGAGGTCGATCGAGCCCTGGCTGCCGCCCCAATCGACCGTTCAATGGTATGACAGGTGGGCGAGCCAGCAACTTGGAATTCCATAGCCTAACAGGGCCACCGGCTGGACCTTGCGGCCCACGATCAGATTCGCAACGCAGCTGGTCTGGGGACCAGGGGATGGATCAATACCCTATCCGTGCTGATATTCTTCATCTGTAACAAGACTCCCTCAGCAGCGTTATACAGAGCGAGGCCCTCGAATCGATCCCGTCTCAGGGCGCAGCCTCGCTTACTGGTGGCACCACTACGCCTGTAGTACGGCGCTTGAAATGCTGCTCCAGGCTCATGTGAAGTGAGGCGTGCGCGGAAGACGGCACGGCCGAGGGGTCGCGGACGTTGCGGACCGCCGGAGGCGAGAGGGCCAGGATCTTCAGGTCGAATGGACCGGCCCATCTCCCCTGTCAGTCCCGCCAGTAGTCGCACCTCAGCGGCCCGCACGCCAGCCAGGGATTTCGGGATTCATCCAGGGAGCCGTTCACCCGGTCAGGAGGTAACGGTGTCCGTAACAACCCTATCGCCAGCACGTGCGCTGCGCCGGCCACGGCGCCTCGATTGGCGCGCCGTCTTCGGGCTGTTCCTCTTGTTGTTTGCCACCGGCGGATCGATCACCTTCTGGAGCGCCTCCTCGGATACCCGCGCCGTCCTGGTGGCGATCCGCGACCTCCCGGCCGGAGCGGAGCTCCGCGACGGGGACCTGGCGGTGGCCAGGGTTCGGGTCGACGATGCCATCTACCAGGCCTCGGTGCCGGCGGCAGAGATGGCCGGCCTTGTGGGAAAGCAGTTGGCCGAGCCGGTACACGCGCAGCAGTTGCTGGTCCGGGCCCAGCTTTCCAGCCGCCCCCGGCTCGCGCCGAACCAACTGGCGCTCACCGTCGCCATCAGCCCCGAGACCGCCGTGGGGGGTCAGGTACGATCGGGCGACGCCGTTCAAGTTCTGCTGACCATCAACAAAGGCAAGCCCGAGGCGCGGACGACGGTGGTCCTGCCTCGCGCCACGGTCTACGACGTGGGCTATGACCAGAGGGTGACGGTGGTCAACACCGAGATGGCCGAGGGCCCGGGCGCCCAGGGGCCGGTCAAGTGGCTGACGCTGGTCGTGACCCAGGAGCAAGCCCTCCAACTCGCCCAGGCGAAGGGGCAAGGAGACCTGGACGTGGCGCTGCTGCCCGCCGAGCAGGGGAGCAGCGAGGGACGAGAAGGAGGGGCACAACCTAGGCCGTAGAGGGGGTGAGGGCATGGATCGGCCAGGGGGCATTGGTCCCCAACCGCTCAGGCTGGCCGTTGGCCTGGGCGATCCGGAGCGCGAACGGGCGCTCCTCCCGGCCTTGAGCGAGTCCGGCGAGTTCGTCGTCACCGAGCGCTGTCTCGCCGCGGACCAACTGCTCGCTTGCCTGGAGAGGGGGCAGGTAGACGTGGCGCTGGTCGCCTCCGGCCTGCACCGGCTGAACGACAGCGTGCTGGGCGAGTTGATACATACGCGGGTGCCGCTGGTCTTGCTGGCCACCCCCTCAGGCCAGCAGCCAGGACAGCAGTCTCCAGCGGTCACGCTGCCGCTGGAAGCCGACGCCCAAGCCGTGCGGCAGGCGCTCGTGGCCGCCGTCCGGGGTGAGCGACTTCGAACCGACCCACCGAGGGCCAAACAAGAACAACTGCTCCCAGAGCCGGCGAGAGCGCTTTCACCCCCGCCAACCGCCTTCTCCACCATCGCCGTCGCCAGCGGCCACGGCAGCCCCGGGCGCACGACCGTAGCCCTCAACCTGGCAGCCGCTCTCGGCGCGGTCGCGCCAACGGTGCTCGTCGATGCCGATCTCGCCGGCCCCAGCCTCGCGGCTTGCCTGGACGCCGACCCCACCCGCAACCTCTACATGATCGCCCACGCCGAGCCGGAGACCCCGCGCGACTGGGAGCGCTCCCTGGCTCAGGAGACTCAGCCCCTGGCGGCCCGTAGCCCCCATGGTGTCGTGCTCTGCGGCGTCCCGAAGCCGGAGATGCGGACCGGCGTCTCCACGCGCTTCTTCGAGCGGCTGATGGCCGAACTCCAGCAGCGCTATCGCCACGTGATCCTCGACGTGGGGGCAGACCTCTTGGGCTCGGAGGCAGCGATACACCGAACGGCACTTCGCCTGAGCCAGCAGGTTCTTCTGGTGGCCTCCGCCGACCTGGTGGGTCTCTGGCACGCCCGCACGGTCCTTGGTCTCTTCACGGGCTCTCTGCAGGTCGACCTCGATCGCTTGGCCCTGATCATCAACCGCCACGACCGAAAGTACCACCATGGGCGCACCGAGATCGAGTGGGCGCTCGGCGTACCCACGGCCGCGGTGATCCCATACGACCACGGCGCTGCCCAGCGAGCGCTGGCCGCACAGCAAGCCTTGGTTCTTGAGGGGCGAAGTCGGGCCGGCCGCGCCCTCCTGGACCTGGCCGAGCGGATACACGGGGGAAGCATCGTGCTGCCGCCCGAGCCGAGCCGCAACGGCCAAGCTCGCTGGCTAAGGTGGGCGTCGGCGCTGCACCTGGGGCGATCTCGGGGCAACGGGGTGGAGAATGGCGAGGTGAAAGGAGCGCCGGATGGCCGGTACGCTGCCCGCGTCCGTTAGCGGACTCGCCCGGCCGAGCACCGACCGAGCCGCCGAGCGCGCTCTTCGCCAGGAGATCCAGGTAGAGGTGGGCCGGCTGCTGGGGGAGCGGCACTTGGTGACGCCCGAGAGGGAGGACGAGGAGCGCATCCGGGCCCTGATCCGGGAACGGGTCGCGATCTACCAGCGGCGGGCGGCAACGACCAACGCCCCGCTGCTCGTCGACCCCGAGTGGGTCGAACAGCGGCTGTTCGACGGGCTGCTGCGGCTGGGTATCCTCCAGCCGTTGATGGAGGCGCCTGAGGTTGAGGAGATCATCTGCAACGGGCCAAACCGGATCTTCGTTATCGAGAAGGGCCAGAAGAGGCTCGTTCCCGACCTCTACTTCGATGACGACGAGGAGCTGCTCGCGCTGGTCAAGCGCCTGCTGGGGCCGCTGGGGCGGCGCCTCGACGAGTCTTCGCCGATGGTGGATGCGCGGCTCCCCGATGGCTCGCGGCTCAACGCAGCGATCCCGCCGGCGACCACCCGCTGGTGCAGCGTCACGGTGCGGAAGTTCATTCTGCGCGCCCACTCCCTGGAGCAGCTCGTTCAGATCGGCACCCTCACCGAGTCGGCCGCCCAGTTCCTCGACGCAGCCGTGCAGGCCGGGGTCAATATCCTGGTGAGCGGCCCCACGGGCAGCGGGAAGACGACGATGCTGAATGCCCTGGGAGCCTCAATTGCCTCCCTCGACGAGCGGGTGATCACGGTCGAGGAGGTCGCCGAGCTCCAGCTCGAGCGCCAGTTGCCGGACTGCGTCGGCCTGCAGGCCCGGGCCGGCAACGTCGAGGGGGCGGGACAGATCCGCATCCGGGACCTGGTGCGCAACGCCCTCCGCATGCGGCCGACCCGCATCGTCGTCGGCGAGGTGCGGGGTGCCGAGGCGCTGGACATGCTGCTGGCCATGAACACCGGCCACGAGGGATCGCTGACCACCATCCACGGCAACTCGCCTCGGGACGCCCTGGACCGGCTGGCGACCCTGGCCATGATGGCCGAGGAGCGGCTGTCCGGCGAGGCCCTGGCCAAGATGGTGGCGCGGACCATCGAGCTGGTGCTGCAACTGCGCTTCGAGCCCCGAACCGGCCGTCGTCGCCTGGTGAGCATCTTCGAGGTCGCGGGGCTGGAGGGCAACGTCATCACCGGGCAGGAGCTGTGGGTGCTCGACCCGGCGCGGGATCGGCTGGTCTGGACCGGCCTCCAGCCGCGCTGCCTGGCGAAGATGACGCCCAAGGGGGTGTCCTACGCGCTACCGCCGGCCGTAGAAGAGCCGAGATGAGCCCCGCGGGAAGAGATGTTGTGGGAATCCGTGGCGGCGGTCCCAAAGCAACGCTGAGGTAATCCAGGAGTAACTCCCAGGTAATCGGCGGCGCGTAGGGTGGGCTCGGAAAGGAGGTGAACGGGATGACGGCGCTGTTGCTGTCCGTCGCCTTTGGCGCGGCGATCTACCTGCTATACGAGGGGATCACGAACCCCCGTCCGGCGTCTTCCGAAGGGAGGCGGCTGCGCGGCGTCGAGGAGTTCCTGATCCGCGCAGGGCTGCGCGAGGTATCGCCTCGGGACTTCGTTACCTTCTCTCTGGCCACCGGCGTCGTGGTGGGAGTGCTCACCCATTTGCTCCTGGGCTGGGGCGTCGTCAGCGTGATCGCCGCCGGCCTAGCGGTGGCCGCTCCCACCGCCTACTACGTCCAGCGCCACGATCGCCGGCACGCTTCCTTTCAGGTGGCGCTGGTCGAGGCGATCGGTCAGCTCCGGGACGGGATCCGCACCGGGCTCTCCGTCCAGGATGCCCTGGTGGGCCTGGCCCGCACCGGCCCGGAGACGCTCCGTCCCGAGTTCGGCATCCTCGTGCGGGAGATGCGGCTGGTCGGCTTCGAGTCCTCGGTCGCCGCGATGCGGGAGCGGCTGGCCGATCCGGTCTTCGACGTGCTGGCGGCCACGCTCCTGCTCAACGACCGGCTGGGTGGGCGCAACGTCAGCCAGGTGCTCGACCGGCTGGCCCACGCCACCCGGGCCGAGCTGCTGATCCAGCAGGAGCTTCGCGCCTTCCAGTCTCGGAACGTCCTGTCCGCGCGGATTGTGGCGGCCGTGCCGCTGGTGGTGCTGATCGTCCTCCGGCAGGTCAACCCAGGGTATCTAGCAATCTTCGACGATTGGTCCGGCCAGATGGTGCTGGCCGGCTGCGTGCTCAGCGTGGCGCTGGGATACGGCGGCATGCTCTGGATGACGTGGCTGCCGAGCGAAGGACGGGTCCTGCAGCCATGAATGTACCGGTGCTCACTCTGGATCCCGCCGCGCTGGAGCCGCACGTTCTGATCTGGCCGGTGCTCTTCGGATTGGGCGCCTACCTGCTGCTCACGTCGCAGCCCATCGGCCGACCGAAGCCGGACCTGGCCGAGCGGCTGCGGCGGCTCGACGTGGAGGAGCGGATTCGCGCCGAAATCGTTGGGCAGGACCGGCGGCCGGTCTTCGCCTCGGCCCTACTGGAAGGGATGCTGCGCCCGGTGCTGGACGACCTCGGGCGCCTCCTTCGGTCTGCACTCGAGAGGTTCGGGTTTGGAGGCGAACAGGAGCTGGAGCGCAAGCTGGGGATCGCCCGCCCCGGGGTGGAGCCGGTCCAGTTCTTCGGAGAGAAGGTGGCCTCGGCCCTGATCGGGCTGGGCGTTTTCCCCCTCATGAACGGCCTCGGCACCCATCCCTTTGGCGTCTGGCCCGTCTGGATATGGCTGGCCGGCTTCGTCATGGGGTTCCTGGCGCCGGACTGGGAACTGGAGCGGCGGCTGGCAGCCCGACGCACCCTCGTGGCGATGGAACTGCCGATCCTACTGGACATGCTGACCATCGCCACCTCGGCCGGGCTCGCCTTGGAGCAGGGCCTCAGCGTGGTAGCGCGCCAGAGCCGTGGGGCGGTCGCACGGGAGTTGCAGCAGGTGGTTCGGGAGATGGCGCTCGGCCAGCGGTCGGTCGTCGAGGCGCTTGAGGCGATGGCGGAACGCAACGCCGTCCCCGAGCTGACCAGCTTCGCCGGCCAATTGCGCTCTGCCCACGAGCAGGGCATTCCGCTGGTGCAGACACTCTCAGCGCAGGCTGATGCCCTCCGAGAGAAAAAGCGGCTCCGCATCGTCGAGGAGGGCGGAAAGGCCAGCGTCCGCATGATCCTGCCGGTTGCGCTCTTCATTCTGCCGGTCCTGTTCGTCGTGCTGCTGCTTCCTGCGACGTTGGAGCTGATGCACCTGGGTGGCTAGAAAGGGCCTGGGATCGTGCCGCGTTTCTCTGGACGGCGCGGCAGCGAAGACAGAGGAGGTTTCGGGCATGTGGCTGCGAGTGGTGAGTCTATACGTGAGTGCGGCGCTGGCGCGGTACTGGGAGCCGAGACGTCGGACCGGCGAGTCAGGCCAGTCGATGGTGGAATACGCCATCATCGCGGCGCTGATCGCCGTCATCGCCATGACGGCGATCCAGGCGCTGGGTGGTGGCATCGTCCAGGTGTTCCAGAGGATCCTCGCTCACATCCAAGGGATCGGCACCTAACCTTGGCAGCCGAAAGGGAAGGATTGGAGAGCGGGCCGGCTGGCACGGCTGAGCGGGGACAATCGATGGTGGAGGTGGCCGTCGCCTTCCCGATCCTGCTGATGGTGGCGCTGGGGCTGCTCCAGTTCGCCCTGTTCTGCCACGCCCAGAACGTGGTCACGGGGGCGGTTCAGGACGGGGCGCGGGTGGCAGCCTCGGAGGATCGGACCCTCGCCGACGGTGTTGCCGCCGCCCGGGCCCTGCTGAGCGCCGGGCTGGGCCAGAGTGCCACCGCTGTGACCGTGCGGGCTATCGATGGTGGCGACGCCATCGCCATAGAGGCCCAGGGCAGCTTGCACACGATCATTCCGTGGGTCGCGGACGCCACGCTGCCCCTGTGGGCCCGGTCCGTGGCGAGCAAGGAGCGGTTCAGAGTTGGTCCAGGGGGTTAGGCGACCGAGTTGGAGCGGCCGCGGCTGGTCGACACAGCAGCGGGGTCAGGCGCTGGTCGAGACGGCACTAGTGATCCCGATGCTCCTGCTGCTGGCCTTCGGCGTGGTCGGGGTCGGCCGGGTGGCGCAGAGCCAAATGGGGGTCAGCGCCGTCGCCCGAGAGGCGGCCAGGTCGGCGGCCCTAGCCAATAGCCCGGCGGAGGCGTCCCTCAAGGGGCTCGCCCGGGGGCAGGAGGTTGCGACCGGCTACCGGCTCACGAACGGCTCCTTGCGGCTCATGGTCGACCCGGGCGGGCTTGCCCGGGGCGCGACGGTCCGGGCCACGGCGAGCTACGAGGTGGCGCTGGACGACTTGCCGCTGCTTGGTTGGGTGCGAGTCCCGGTCAGCAGCGTGCATCTCGAGCGGACCGATCTGTATCGAAGCCACTGGCCGGCGGGAGGCTGATCGTGAAGGAGCGACTATCCCGGCGCCTGAACCGTATGAGCCTGCTGGGTGGCGAACAGCTGGGTCAGGTCATCGTCTGGACCGCCGTGATGCTGCCGCTGTTCCTCTCGGTGGTGGGCCTCGCGGCCGACGGCGGCATCGTCTTCAGCGCCAGGCGCGAGCTACAGAACGTGGCGGACTCGGCCGCTCGAGCCGGGGCGATGCAGGTGGATCAGCAGGTGTATCGCGAGAGTTCCGGAGCGACGGTCGTGCTCGACCTCGGCGCCGCGCGACAGGTCGCGGCCCAGTATGTAGCCAGCCAGGGACCGGGGTTGGCGGCAGCGATCACGGCCGATCCGCAACAGGTTGTGGTTCAGGTCGGCCGCGAAGTGCCGATGAGCTTCCTTCGCCTGGTTGGGATCAACACTGTGCGCATCACCGCCACGGCTTCGGCTGGCGTGCGATACGGCGTCGAGAGGGGCAATCGTTAGGGAGAGGTGGAGAATGAGAACTGATGAGACGCTGAACCAGGCAACTGCGCATACGAGCGTCGGGCCGGAGCATCGCCGTCCGTACTGGATGGTTGGACTGGCGCTGCTAGGGCTGGTGGTGGTCCTTCTGGCCGGAGCTTTCCTGTTGGACAAGCAGTTGCGGGCGAGAGTGGGCATCGAGACTCCACCGGTTGTCGCGACCGCCGGCAAGCCAGCCGGTGCGCCCGTGGCGATTATCCCGCCGACGGTGCAATCGACGGTCGCACCCACGGCAACGGCCCCAGCGACGGCTCCGACCGCGAAGCAGGGTACTGGAGGGCTTCGGGTGGCAACGTCGCCGCTGGAAGGAGAGATCGAGGCGGCGTACCTGCACTACTGGGATGTGCTTGCGCTAGCCTACCTTGAGACCGACAGCTCGCACCTTGCTGAGGCCATGTCCGATCTGGAACTCAGCAGACAGATGCAGGAGATTGGCGACCTCAAGTCGCAGGGGAGGGCGGCCAAGCTCGTCGTAGAGCATCACATAGCCTTGGTCAAGGTCTCGCCGGACAGCGCAATTGTGTATGACGAGTATCTGAACCACAGTGTCTTCGTCGATCCTACTACCAAACAGGAGCGGCCCACATCCGCCCCGCCGGAGACAGAGAAGATCTCCTTTGAGATGAGGAAGATCGACGGAAGTTGGAAGGTAGTCGATGGAACTCGCCACGACTAAGAGGCTTACGCAGACAATGCTGGCGATCACAATTGGCATGTGGCTGTTGGTGCCGCCACTCGTAAGCGCGGATGAGGTCGATACCGTGCGGCCGAGGCCCCATGCTAACGAGCCACGGACCGATGTGCAAGCTAAGGTCGAGAGCCGGCCGGATGGCGTGTACATACAGATCTCGGTGCGCCAGACGGTGCCCGGGACACACGGTTCGGAGGGCTCTGACGAGTCCAGACCGCAACTGGCCAGCGCCCAATCGTCGACGTCCGGCAACTCCAGCACGACATCTGCCCCCACAACCACGACTGACTCCGAGAACGATACGTCGAGCACGACCACCCCTGGTCGAAGCTGGACCGACAAGACCGGCTATCACTGGGAGGGCGAAACCGGGCAGGTGGTCACTGTGACGCCACCCAACATCAGCACGGCGACACGCGAGTCGTGGGTGGAGCAATTCCAGCAGCACCAGAACCAGACCCCGTATCTGCTGTACCTGGATCAGCAGTTCAGCGGGATCATCTGGGTGCCGCAGTCCTCCAATAGTGACGACGTCACCATTGTGCCGGCCCCGGACAATTCACCCCCGCCGGACACGGTGGTCTCGGGCAACGGAGGCAGCACCGACCCCCGTGAGGTCGCGCTGGACGCGCTCGGGCACGTGCCGCTACCCAACGCCCAGATCCGCGTGAACCCGGCGCTCGGTTTGGTCGCCATGCCGGGCTGGTTCTGGGTTGAGGGCTACGATGGCTCATCCTTCGGCACGTCGCGGACTGTGAGTGTCCCGCCGGAGGTGGGTCCCGAGGTTCCCACATCTGTGGTGCCGGCGAACGACTCTCGTCGGCAAGGGAGCTCGTTCAGCGTCGAGGTAAGGATCTGGCCGACGAGGTACGAGTGGAGCTTCGGCGATGGCACAAGCGTGGTGAGTCTGTCCCTGGGCAAGCCGTATCCCGCACGTTCGGACATCCAGCACACCTACGAGTACTCGTCCCTGCGCTTTCCGAACGGTTTCCCGGTGTGGCTCACCGTCGATTTCGCGGCCGAGTTCCGGGTGAACGGCGGGGCGCCGCAGGGACTCCCGACCATCTGGCGGACCTACCAGAGCGCCTACCGGGTCCAGGAGGTGCAGCCGGTCCTGACCAGCCGTTAAGGCGGGTCGAGAGGAGGTGGAGAATGGAGAGGAGGAGTTCTGGCGACGAGGCGCGGCGACGACCGGGTTATCTCGGCCTAGCCGGCCTGATCCTTGGGCTGGCCCTCGGTGCTCTGGCTCTGTACGCAGTAGCGGGACCTCCCCGATTGCCCCAGGAATTGCCCGGTTGGGACGCGGTGGCCCTTACCCTGCGGGGCTCCTACTTGCCCCTCGAGGCCGTGGCCTACATCCTGACGACGGGCGCCTGGGCGGTCTGGCTGTGGATCGTCGCGTCGCTCATATTGCGTCTGGCGGTGCTGAGCGCCGAGGCCGTGACGCGCGGTGCTCCCTGGGTTGGGGGTATCCGAGCGGTCTCGGACCGGGTGACTCTGCCCATTGTGCGGCGGCTGGTCGACGGCGCCCTCGTCGCGGTCATCGTTGTCAACCTGGTGGGCCGGTCCACGCCGAGCGCCGCGGCGGACATCCCGACCTCTGCAGCCACTGCAACCCTCGTGGCTACTCGAGAAGGAGCGCCGCCGCAACCGGCCTTCGACGAGAGCCAACAAGCACAGGCCCAGCGAGTGGGGGAGTATACCGTCCAGGCCGGTGACACGCTGTGGGGGATCGCCGAGCGGTTCTACGGCACCGGCCATGAGTATCCGAGGCTCCTCGCGGACAACGTGGGGCGGCAGATGCCGGACGGCCGGCGCTTCACCCAGGCAGGGGTGATCTACCCCGGATGGGTTCTGCGGATCCGCCCGACGACTCGGGCGGCGGAGGATGTCGGCGGGCAAGTCTGTTACACGGTGGAGGAAGGGGACACCCTTCGCGGCATTGCCGCGCGTCTCCTCAACGATGAGAGCCGCTGGCCGGAGATCTTCGAACTGAACGCAGGCACGGCCCGGCTAGAAGATGGCCGCGTTCTCAAGGATCCGGGCCTCATCTGGCCGGGTCTGCGTCTGCAGTTGCCGTCCTCGGCGCCCGCCGACGAAGAGGGCGTGCCCATGTCGGACCCCGCTGCTCCGCCAGTGGAGGTGCCGGTCACTCCCACGGCCACTTCCATCGCCGAAGCGCAACCCACGGCGGCTCCTGAGAGTCATGGAGGGGAAGTTGCCGTCGAAGAGCCCGCTGTTGCCCTCATCCCCTCGCCCCTGGTGTACGGCGCCGCTGGCCTAGCCGCCATCGTGGCTGCTGGCGGGGCGATGATGCTGGCGCGCCGGCGCGCGCGGCGCAGCCTGAGCGAGCCGCCCATCCGGATGGAGGCGGACTTGCCGCCGAGCGGCGACTTCGCCCAGGCGGAGTTCGCGCGGGTACTCACCCACCGCCTGCACGGCAAAGAAGTGGAGCCGGTCGTTCTGATCGCCGAGCAGGCCCTCCGCTTCCTGGAGGAGCAGGATGTGCCGGGGGCTTCGGTGGTGACGGCCCGGCAAGGGCGGAACGCTACTACGCTGGCGTTGAGCGTGGGGCTGCTCGATCAGACGCGCCTCCTCAATCTGGCGGGTGAGCTCGGTGCGCGGCTGGGCGGGACGGGACAAGGGTCCGTTACGCCAGACCACGACGTGGGCCTCCAACTCTCGGGCCTGAAGTTGGCAGGCCTGATCGCCCCGCCTTCCCACACAGTGGCAAGCTCCCTACGTTTGCTGCCCATGGGTGTTCTGCCCAAAGGCCAAACGCTGTACGCCAACTGGCGTGAGCTCGGGCACATCCTGGTGGCCGGCTTACCTGGGGGTGGAACCGAGGTTGTTCTGACGAGCCTCATCAGCGCGCTCGCCGCCGGTTGCCATCCGAAGGAGCTGCGCCTGTGGACCATTGCCGACCGTCACCTCCTGCCGGCACAGCTCTTCCAGTTGCCCCATCAAAGCGGCGCCCTCATCGATCCTACCGACGAGGCAGGAGTGAGCCGGGTGCTCGAGAAGGCGCGGACGGAGCTGATCCGCAGGATGCGGGAGTCCGAGCGTGCGGATGCACCCGAGCGGGCTTTCCCGTCGGAGGAGCCGGACATCGTACTTGCCATCGGAGAGCTGCACAGCCTGAAGGACGATGGAGTCACCCTGGAACTGATCGGAGTACACGGCCCGGCCTATGGGATGCGGCTGCTGGCCACAACCACGAGCCCGGTCGAGATCCCGGTGGACCTGCTGGCGCATTTCCAGACGCGCCTGATCCTTCAAACCTTGGACGACGAGGAAAGCATTCGGCTGCTGGGTCGTCCCGAGGCTGTCGATCTGGGGATCGGCGATCTTCTCCTTCGTATCGATGGGCGGGTGCCGATTCGTGCTCGCGGCTTCCGTGTTTCGCCCGATCGGCTCGACGAGATGGTGCCACTGATGGGCGAAGCGTATGGCTGCCAGGCACCGGCGGTTGCAGCGAAGGTGGACGCACCAGACGAGGACGAAGGCGGCGCTCGACGGGCAACGGAAGCGAAGAACGTGCCTGCCGCCGGCGAACGAGCCCCGTTAGAGGGTCAAATCGTTCCCCCGCCCGAATCGGCGCGTGATGCAGGGGTGGAACCATCCGGGGAACTGGCGGTCCATGAGCAGCCTGGGCGAAGAGACGAACCGGCGCCACCAGCCGAGGACGCCCCCGATGGAGACACAATCTTCCGGGGCTTGGTATCCGCCGCAGACGTGGCAGTGCACGAGGGTCAATCGAATGGGCACCAGAGTCAGGCGATCCCAGAGCCTGTTGCGCCGACGGGCGATGCAGGCCCGCGGCCGGCGGCAGCCACGGAAGATGACGACGAGCCGTCTAGCGGACACGGTGGGGATACCGTGCCCGGAGACACTTCGGTCGTGGTAACGAGGACACTCTCTGGTAAGGACGAGACTAAGCCCGAGGTGAGTTCGCTGGTCCAGATCAGGTGCTTCGGCGAGTTCGTGGTGAGGAGCGGGGAACGCGAGATCACACCGTCCTCCGAGGAAGGCGCTTCGTTCAAGGCCTGGGAGGTGCTGGCATTTCTGGCAGCCCAACCGGACGGAGCCATCTCTAGAGAGAAACTGCTCGCCGCAGTATGGCCCGACGTTGATGCCGAGCGGGCCGGGAACCGCATGCGTGTGGCCATGGTCCGGCTGCGCGCTCTGCTGGCTCGGCAGGTCCCCGGCCTTCCCTCGGAGGTGGTGCGCGCCGATCGGGACGGCACCTGCCGGCTTGACACGAACATGATCTCCTCCGACGTCCACCGGTTCGTGGCGCTCTGCCGGACCGCACCGAAGCTCCCGCCCGAGGATGCCAAACTGGCCTTGCAGCAAGCGCGGGCTCTGTATGGCGGGGATCTCCTACCCGGTCGAGGAACCCGCCTCTACGAGTGGGTGGACGAGCGGGACGAAAGCGGGGTTTCCCTCCGGGAGGCGTACCGAGAGGAGTACTATCGGGCTACGCAACGGCTGGCCCGGTTGTTCTGTCGGGAAGGGCGGGCCGACCTGGCGGTGCCCCTCTACAAGGGACTGCTCAAGGCCGAGCCCACCCTCGAAGACATCGTGCGAGAGCTTTACCGCTGCTACCAGCAACTCGGGGATCTTGGCTCGCTGATCCGCGAGGATCGGCATCTTAGGCAATCGCTCCGCGAGGCCTACTACGACCCTGATGATCCGGAAGGTGATGCAGACTCTTATCAGCCCGAGCCGGAGACAATGGATCTATTCAGCAGGATCCGCAAGGAGTTGGAGGGAAAGGCCGCTCGATCCCACGATCCAAAGCATGTCAGCAGTGCATGACCCACGTCGCCGGGTAGTGTATGAGCAATTGCGGAAAAGGGGTTATGCACTTCGCTACAAAGAGTCGGGCCGAGGCTCGCTCCATAAATGCATAAAGGGTCATCGCCGTCTCCACACCCTTTCGATGGCTGGCCCGAAAGAGTCGCCAGGCGCTCCAAAGGCGGGATTTTCAGGCACCGGGCCGGTCAAATGAAGAAGCTGCAAGGAGCAGACCTGATGGATAACCGGAGCTGCCCCATGCCGTAAGACTCCAGGGGGCTGGGGGTAGTGCCCCCAGGAGGAGGGCCTGGCCGGTCAAGCGGATTGCTGCCCCAGCCGCACGATACTTAGCAGCTTGTAGTTGGCCCGTGGCGTCATCGTTGTGTTCAATGCAGGTAGAGCTTTGCTGTCCATCTCCGCCATCATCGTCGGCTCTACGTCCATTAACCGCGAAAGACTCCAGCCGGCAGGATCACCACGAAGAAGGCCGCGCCTCCGCCGAGGATCGATAACATCACGCCGAATTGGGGACTCCCTCTCAGCACTATCGCCGTAGCCAAAACAATCGCTGCCCACACAATCGACGCTGCAAGAATGTAGCTGGCCTTGGCTCTTTCCATGGTTGTCGACTCCAGGTCCCGGATCAGGATTTACCTCCTCAGTGAGGAACCTGTCGGCACTCTGGTCCGGCTCGCGTCCAGTGATGAGTCTTCACACCCTTCCCATCGGGACTTCACCGGATGTTCACATTCTCCCGGTACCCTGTCCGCGGACAGAACAGATCAAGATGCCTCGCGGCGTCGGATGATTGGGAGGAGTGCGATGAAGCGCAGGTTTGGGGTGTTGGTAGCGGCTCTGGCTGCGGTGGCGGTGCTAGTGGTTCTCGTGGGAAGCACGGCTTTCGCACAGGTCGCTGGCGGTTATGGGTACGGTCCTGGTGGATACGGCTACGGCCCCGGCGGCTACGGGATGATGGGGCGTGGGATGATGGGTGGCTACTACGGCGGGAACGGCTACTACGGCTCGCAGACTCAGGCTCCCAACGCCTCCCAGGGCTACTACGGCTGGGGCGGGCACATGGGTCCGGGCATGATGGGCGGCTACTACGGCGGCCGGGGCTGGTAGAAGACCCCGGTCGGAACTTACCTTCTCCACGCTTGTCCAAAGGAGTGGGACTGGTCAACGCGATCGACCCTGAGACGCAGACGACTGGCACGGCTGGTGACGGAACTGCTGGCTCCGCCCCCAGCCGTGGTCGTTTGTGTGGTAGTAGTTGCCCAGCGCAGTGCGGCCACGACGGTCGACGCCGTTAGATGGGACGTGGTAGCGGTCCTTGTCGCTAGGTTGCTGCCTGCAGGTCATGGAAGATACCAGGCTGAAGCAGGATATCCTGAACCGATTGAAGAGCATCGAGGGCCACATCCGCGGCATCCAGCGGATGGTGGACGAGGAGCAGTACTGTGTCGACATTCTGAATCAGACTAGCGCCATCCACAAGGCGCTGCAGAAGGTCGACGCGATGATCCTGGAGAACCATCTCAAGAGCTGCGTCACCACGGCGATCCGCAGCGATGATTCCAGGGAGAGGGAGCGAGTCATCCGGGAACTGCTGCTGCTCTTTCAGGGAGGACCTGCCTCTCAGCGAGGTCGCGACCTCCTGACGGCGAGCCTGGAGCCCGCTATCGCAGCAGCGAGCGACCGTGATCGGCAGGGCTAGAAATGGTCGGCAGCCACAGGCCGTCGCGTACGCGCGAGCCGGAGGCCGAGCCCTGAGAGCAAAGAAGGGATGAGTTGTCATGGCAGTTGCGAGAGAGGAGACTGGGCAGGGCGCCAAGACCACCCTGGAGATAACGGGGATGACCTGCGTCTCCTGCTCGACAAGGATCGAGAAGAACCTGGCCAAGCTGCCGGGGGTATTGCATGCTACCGTCAACCTCGCCACTGAGAAGGCCACGGTGGAGTACGAACCCTCGGCGGTGAACGAGGCCAAGATGGTGGAGGTGGTCAAGGGTCTGGGCTACGGGGTGAGGGAGCGGCAGCCGGAGCAGGTGACCTTCGGCGTCACCGGCATGACCTGCGCCTCCTGCTCAGGGAGGGTGGAGCGGGCTCTGCGCAAAGTGGCTGGTGTCGCCGCTGCCAACGTCAACCTGGCGACTGAGAAGGCCACCGTCCTGTTCGAGCCCACCCTGGTCTCTATGACCGACTTTCGGAAGGCCGTCGAGGAGGCCGGCTACGGCGTCGTGGAGGAGCAGCCGAAGGTAGAGAGCGGAGTCGAAGACTCGCAGGCAGTCGCCGCCCGGCAGGAGATCGCGCGGGCACGCAACAAGACCGTCTTCGCGTTGTCGGTGGGCGCCCTGGTCTTCCTGGGGAGCTTCCCCGAATGGTTCCCCTGGGTGCCTTCCTTCCTGAACAACCGCTACCTCCTGTGGGCGCTGGCCACGCCGGTGCAGTTCTGGGCCGGCTGGCGCTTCTACAAGGGCGCATGGGCCAACGCCAAGCACCTGAGCACCAACATGGACACCCTGATCGCGGTGGGCACTAGCGCGGCCTACTTCTACAGCGTCGCGGCCATCCTCTTCCCAGGCTTCTTCACCGCCGCGGGCCAGATGCCGGAGATCTACTTCGACACGGCGGCCATCATCATCGGCCTGATCCTGCTGGGCAAGTTCCTGGAGGCCCGGGCCAAGGGGCAGACCAGCGAGGCGATCAAGAAGCTGATGGGGATGCAGGCCAAGACGGCCCGAGTGATCCGGGATGGCCAGGAGATGGACGTGCCCGTCGAGGCAGTCCAGATCGGCGATGTGATCCTGGTTCGCCCCGGCGAGAAGGTGCCGGCGGACGGCACGGTGCTGGACGGCAGGTCCGCCCTGGATGAGTCGATGATCACCGGCGAGTCGATCCCGGTGGAGAAGGGTCCAGGAGACGAGGTGATCGGCGCCACCATCAACAAGGTCGGCAGCTTCAAGTTCCGGGCCACCAAGGTTGGCAAAGACACGGTGCTGGCCCAGATCATCAAGCTGGTGGAGGAGGCTCAGGGCTCCAAAGCTCCCATTCAGAGGCTGGCCGACGTCATCTCCAGCTACTTCGTCCCGGCAGTCATCGCCACAGCGACCGTAACCTTCGTGGTCTGGTACTTCTTCGGGCCGACTCCGGCCTTCACCTACGCCCTGCTGAACTTCGTGGCGGTGATGATTATCGCCTGCCCCTGCGCCCTGGGGCTCGCCACCCCCACCGCCATCATGGTGGGCACCGGCAAGGGTGCGGAGAGCGGCGTGTTGATCCGCAGCGGCGAGGCGCTGGAGACGGCGCACAAAATCAGGGCGATCATCCTGGACAAGACGGGCACCCTGACCCAGGGCAAGCCCGTGGTCACAGACCTGGTGCCGGCCAACGGCACCTCACCCGATCTGCTGCTCTCCCTGGCGGCCGCCGCGGAGAGAGGTTCGGAGCATCCGTTGGGTGAGGCCATAGTGGCCGCCGCCCGCGAGAAGGGCCTGGAGCTTGCCGATCCCAGGGAGTTTCAGGCGATCCCGGGCCATGGCATCGAGGCCAACGTGGACGGCCGGCAGGTGGTACTGGGCAACCAGAAGCTGATGTCAGAGCGCGCCTTCGATCTAGACGGGCTGGACGAGAAGGCGGCGATGCTATCCGATCAGGGCAAGACCTCCATGTTCGTGGCCCTGGACGGGAAGTTAGCCGGCATCGTGGCGGTGGCCGACACGGTGAAGGCCGGCTCCAAGGAGGCCGTGGCGGAGCTGCACAGGTTGGGGATCGAGGTGGCGATGCTGACCGGCGACAACCGCCGAACGGCCGCCGCCATCGCAAAGCAACTGGGGATCGACCGGGTGCTGGCCGAGGTGCTGCCCGAGGGAAAGGCAGAGGAGGTGAAGAAGCTCCAGGCCGAGGGCAAGGTGGTCGCCATGGTGGGCGACGGGATCAACGATGCTCCGGCCCTGGCCCAGGCCAACGTAGGGATCGCCATCGGCACCGGCACCGACGTGGCCATGGAGGCGGCGGACATCACCCTGATGAGCGGGGACGTCCGAGGGGTGGTGACGGCGATAAGGCTGTCCAAGCAGACCATGCGCACCATCAAGCAGAACCTGTTCTGGGCGTTCTTCTACAACGTCGCGCTGATACCGCTAGCGGCGGGCGTCTGGTACCCCTTCTTCGGGATCCTGCTGAACCCGATCTTCGCGGGTGTGGCGATGGCCACCTCCTCGGTATCGGTGGTGAGCAACTCCCTGAGACTGCGCCGCTTCAATCCCGCCAAATGGTAGTCCTTGTTGAGGCTGTTCGCGAACCACCCCCACCGTGGCCCTCAGG
>JAJZQR010000322.1 GCA_021806765.1 Chloroflexota bacterium
GGCGTGGCGGGAGTACTGCTTGGCCAGGTAGTTGGAGACCAGCAGGAAACCGGTGACGTGCTCGTCGGTCCCCAACCGGTGGGCGTAGTTCCGGCCTCCCCCTCCATGGTCGCTGGCGAAGATCGGCTTCCTCAGGGCTCGCGCGGCGAGGACGCAGATGTCGGAGAGGGCTATCCGGTACTGGTGCAGGTGAACGACGTCGGCATCCAGCAGCTCCGGCAGGAAGGCGAGGGAGATGGGGTTGACGTTCTTCCCCCCGAAGTAGAACCAGACCGGGTAGATCTCGATCCTCAGCGTGCCGTCGTCTATGCTCTGCCGCTTCTTGCCGAAGGTGACCAGCTTCGTCGGGACGTGGGTGGACATGGCCCTCGCCAGCTCCAGGGCGTACCTCTCCCCTCCACCGACCACCGATTCGTCGCTGAAATAGAGCGGGCTGACGTGGACTACTTTCACTGCCTGCCCCCGGAGTTGGCCGGCTTCGCGACCGCCGGCCCGCCCATCGCCGCCCTCCGCACCATCCAGGGCACGAGAACGGCATTGGTTATGTCACCTACCACGTAGGCCGCTACCAGGGTGAGGGCTGCCCCCACCGCGCCGTACTGGCTGATCATCAGGTACCCGCCGCCAACCATGATCGCGGCCGGGACCGCCTTCGTGACGATGGCCAGCTTCATGGCGTTCAGGATCTGGTATATGGGACCGAGCCCGACTCCAAACCCCAGCAGGGCGAAGCGGAGCCCCAGGGCATACATCACCGGCTGGGCCGCCCCATACTCATGGCGATAGATCATGAGGATGTGGGGCGACGCCAGGATCATGAAAGCCGTGCTGGCCACGGAGATGCCGCCCGCCAGAAGGGTGGCCTTCAGCAGGGTCATCCCCATCTGCCTGGCGCCCCGTCTGGCCAGGGTCTCGGCCAACGTCGCGTAGAGGTTCCGGGCGATGGGCGCCAGCGGCACCGACAGGAAGTTCATCAGGTTGAAGCCCACCCTGAAGTAGGCCAGCTCCGCCTTGCTGGAGTAGCGAGCCAGCAGGGTGGTCGGCACCAGCCCGATCAGGTTGGCGAAGTTCTTATCTACGCTCACCAGGGCGCTGAAGGCAAAGTATCGGCGAAAGGGGACCACCGGCGCGGCGCGGACCAGCTGCCCCAGGGTAGGGAAGCCTGGCATCTTCGACAGGGTCGATCGATATAGCCACAGCGCGCCGATGGAGGTGAGGAGCGGGGCGAAGGCCGCGCTGTAGAGAAGGCCGTTCAGCCCTCCACCCATGGCGACCACTCCGGCGTTGAAGACGCTGGTCAGCATCAGGGCCCCATTCTCCAGCAGGGCGAGGCGGGCTATCTGGCGAGAGCTCTGAAGGGCCAGCACCACCATGTTCAGGATGACCGTGAGTGGCGGGATCACGAACAGTACCCTGGCAAGATCCCCTGCCTCGGGGTCCCCCATGAAGAGCGCGCCCACGTAGTTCCCGGCCAGCAGCCCTATGGCGCTCTCGACAAGCCCCACGATCAGTCCGACCTTGAGGAAGTAGGCCAGGAGACTCAGCGATTCCTCCTCGTCCCTTCGCGAGTAGGAGGCTGCCAGCTTGGTGATCAGAGCCTGGCCCACCGCTAGATTCGCGAAGGTGGTCACCAGGTCCAGGAGGTTCCGGGCCGCGAGATAGCTGCCGTAGTTCGCCGCACCCAACTCGTTGGGGATGACCACCGACGCCACGAACTGGATCCCCATGGTGGCGAAGCTGCCCACCTGGAGGGTGAGCACCTCACGAGCAAAGCGGCGCCGAAGAAGCCGCTGGAACGGCGCGACCAGCCGATCCGCCGGGCCACCCTTCTGGAGATGCGGTTCAGAGGGGGGAGTCGAGACAGGCATCCTTTGTCCTTTGGGGTTCTCCCCAGGGCCTTTTAGTTCTGCCGTGCCGCGCCTCCAAGGAGCAGCCCGGCACCTACCAGACTGTCATTCTGAGCGCAGCGAAGAATCTCCTCGTGCCTACGTGGAGACCCTTCGCTGACGCTCAGGGTGACAACTAAGAGGCCCTGGGGTTCTCCCTCTGGCGCATGCCGACAGATCCGGCGCTGCGGTATAATAGCAGATCTGGACTCACCGCAACGACGCGGAGATGGAGCGCAACGATCGCCACCATGAAAGTTCTCGTCCTCTCCGATTACTATCCCCCGAACACCAAAGGGGGAGCCGACATCGCCGCCGAGAGGCTCTCCGCCGAGATCGCCCGACGAGGCCACTCGGTGTGTGCCCTGACCACCGTGGAGAACCGCTCGGAAGCCGTGTCCGACACCGTGCGGGGCGTTCACGTACGGCGGATCGTCTCCAAGTACCCGGCGAGACTGCGCAACTACATGTCCGTCTACAACCCCCTGGTGGTCCACCAGGTTGCCAAGAAGATCGCGGAGTACCAACCGGATGTCGTTCACGCCCACAACATCCACACCCACCTCTCCTTTCAGGCGTTGCTGGAGGCCAGGAGAGCCTCGGTGCCGGTGATCCTGACCGCTCACGACCACCAGCTGTTCTGCAGCGGCAAGTTCGACTGCGCGGATCCCTCCCGGGCCGTGACGATCCCGGCCTCCCAGTGCCGGAACTGCCAGCGGCTCCGCTACTTCCCCTTCAGGAACCGGCTGATCCAGCGGGCTATCCGGCTCTCGGGCGCCGGGGTTCTCGCCGTCAGCGGCGCCCTACGGGACGACCTGGTGGCCAACGGCCTCAACCCCGACGTGGTGCAGGTGGTTCACAACGGGATCGACCCCGCCTCCGTGGAGGTCGGCGCGGATCACGTTCACAGCTTCGCCCGTCGCCACGCCCTGGAGGGCAAGAAGGCGATCCTCTTCGGTGGACGGGTCAGCCACGCCAAGGGGATCGACCAGGCCGTGGCCGCACTGGGCAAGCTGCCCCGAGAGCTCAATTTCGCCTTCCTGGTGCTGGGCAGCAGCGAGGACTACATCTCTTACATCCTGCAGATGGGCCACCGGTTGAGCGTCGAGGAGCGAACGATCTTCCTTCCCTGGCTCTCCGGCGAGGACCTGAAGGCGGCCTACGCCCTGGCCAGCGTCTGTGTGACCCCATCCCTCTACCGGGAACCCTTCAACCTGATCAACATCGAGGCCATGGCGATGCGGAAGCCGGTGATCACCACCTGCTTCGGTGGGCCGCCGGAAGTAGTGGTGGACGGAGTGACCGGCTACGTCCTGGATCCTCGGGACGTGGATCTGCTCTCGGCACGGCTGCTGGAGCTGCTCACCGACGACGCCAGGGCAGAGGCCATGGGCGAGGCGGGCTACCGGCGAGTAGTGGAGAACTTCACCGTCGGCCACCAGGCCGATAAGACCCTGGCCGCCTACGAGGCGGCCCTGGCCCCGAAGCGATGACGGGGAGACGACGAGACGGGGCGACGGGGAGCAGACCTCTCCCCCAGCCCCTCCCCGCAGCGGGGAGGGGAGAGGGGTGGGGTGAGGAGTCCACAACTCAGGACTCAGCCCTCAGTCCTCAGTCCTCAGTCCCCAGTCCTCAGTCCTCACAGCCTTTCCGGGTCCTGCACGTCATCACCTCCCTGGACGTGGGGGGAGCGCAGAAGCACCTGCTCTCCCTGGTCCAGGGGCTCCGGCGTCGGGGCCACGAAGCCGACGTGGCTTTCTTCAAGAACCCGTCCCTGGCACCGCAGTTTCGGGAAACCGGCGCACGGCTGTTCGATCTGTCCACCCGGGAGACCTTCTCCCCCTTCCTATTGCCCCGACTGGCCCGGATCCTGGCCCAGGGCCGCTACCAGATCGTCCATACCCATCTGCTGAAAGCCGACGGCTACGGCACCCTGGCCGGCCTTCTGGCCCGTACGCCGGTCCGCATCGCCTCCAAACACAACGACGAGGCCGTGCTCCAGAAGCCGGCCGTCGCCGTTACCCACGGGCTGATTTCGCGTTTAGATCATCGAGTGGTGGTGCTGTCCGACTACGTCGGCCGGTACGTGGCCTCGGTAGGCCGGGTGGATCCCTCCCGGATCACCCGCATCTACTACGGGCTCCCACCGGCGTCTGCCGCCACCGCCGAGGAAGGGCTCCGGCTCAGGGCTGAGCTGGGCATCCCACCGGAGGCCCCTCTCATGGCCACCGTGGGACGGATCACCGAGCAGAAGGGACTGACCTATCTGCTGGAGGCCATGGTTCGCGTCCGGGAGCGGCTCCCGGAGGCCCGGCTGCTGATCGTCGGCGACTCTCAGGACGGCCGGGAGCAGTACAAGACCCAACTGCTGCGCCGGTGGGAGTCGCTGGGGCTGCAGGACACCGTCCTGTTCACGGGCGTGCGCGACGACGTGCCGGCCGTGATGCAGGCCATCGACCTCTTCGTCATGGGCTCCCTGTGGGAGGGGTTCGGGCTGGTGTTCCTGGAGGCCATGGCGGCGGGGCGGCCCATCGTCGCTACCCGCGTGAGTGCCGTTCCCGAGGTGGTCCAGGAGGGCGCAACGGGCCTCCTGGTGCCGCCCAGGGATCCCGAGGCCCTGGCCGAGGCGATGCTGGCCTTGCTCAACGACCGCGAAAGGGCCCAGCAGATGGGCGCTGCCGGATCGATCCGGTTGAAGGAGCAGTTCACAGAGGATAAGATGGTCGAGTCCGTGGAACAGCTGTACGCCGAGTTGTGGAGATGCCGTTGAGGTGTGTGGTAACCGGCTGCGCCGGCTTCATAGGGTCCCACATCGCCGAGGCCCTGATCGCTCAGGGCCACCAGGTTGTGGGCATCGATTGCTTTACCGATTACTATCCAAGAGCCATTAAGCTGGCCAACCTCTCCGCCCTGCGGGAATCCCCCAACTTCACCCTGATCGAGGCCGATCTGCTGGCGTACGACCTGCACGGACTGCTGGAGGGGGCCGACTGCGTCTACCACCAGGCGGCTCAGGCGGGGGTTAGGGCCAGTTGGGGGCAGAACTTCCGCATCTACACTGAGAACAACGTTCTGGCCACCCAGCGGCTGCTGGAGGCGGCAAGGGACCATCCTCTGCGCCGTTTCGTCTACGCCTCCTCCTCGTCCGTCTACGGCGACGCCCGAGCGCTGCCGGTCACCGAAGAGACCCTCCCCCAGCCCATCTCCCCCTACGGGGTGAGCAAGCTGGCGGCGGAGCACCTGTGCCGCCTCTACTGGGTGAACTTCGGCGTCCCCACCGTCTCCCTGCGCTACTTCACCGTGTACGGACCCCGCCAGCGACCCGACATGGGCTTCCACAAGTTCATCAGGGCCCTCCTGACGGGCCGGGAGATCACCCTCTATGGCGATGGCGACCAGACCCGGGATTTCACCTTCGTGAGCGACGCCGTGTCGGCCAACCTGGCCTGCCTGGAAGCCGACGTGACGGGACAGCTCTTCAACGTGGGGGGAGGCTCTCGGATCTCCGTGAATCGCGTCCTGGCCCTCCTGGAGTCGCTGTCCGGGGAGAAGGCCAGGATCCGCCGGATGGAGAACCAGAAGGGAGACGTCCGCGATACCTTCGCCGATACCTCGCGGGCCAGGGAGCTGCTGGGCTTCCGCCCCTCCGTCACCGTCGAGGAGGGGCTGCGCAGAGAGCTGGAGTGGCTCTCTGGCGTGCTGAGTGCCGAGTCCTGAGTGCCGAGTCAGCCCTGGCGGGGTTTGGGGTGTCCCCAAAGATCATTTTATTCCCTCCCTGGATGATAGATGATGAGTAGAGACCTCACATACAGGCCGCTTCGCGTCCTGGAGGTGATGGAAGCCACTATCGGCGGCACCAAGCGCCACCTGCTGGCGCTGGTGCGCGGCCTGGATCGCAGCCAGTTCCGGGTCGAGGTGGCAGCGCCCCGGCTCCGCTCCGAAGCCTTCGACGACGTCACCTTCAGCGACGAGGTGCGCGAGGCCGGCATCCCGCAGCGCTACGTCCCCATGCGGAGGGAGATCTCCCCCTCTTCGGACCTCGCCTGCTTCTTCCGGCTGTGCGCCCTGATGGCTCGCGGCCGCTACGACGTGGTGCACACCCACAGCTCCAAGGCGGGCTTCCTGGGTCGCTTCGCCGCCCGCCTGGCCGGGGTGAAGACCATCGTCCACACCCCCCATGGCTTCTACTTCCTG
>JAJZQR010000323.1 GCA_021806765.1 Chloroflexota bacterium
GCGTCATGCCCGCGAAGGCGGGCATCCAGGGTCCTCTCCGAGCGGTGATGTCCTGGACCCCCGCTTTCGCGGGGGTGACGAAGGGCAGACTATCTGGGGCCAGCTGCTTAGTGGGCGGGGTTGCCTCAACCCCGCCGTCGAGGCTGACCGACGGGCGGGTTGCCCCAACCCGCGCTACTGAGACAACTGTATTGTTAAGTGGTCTCAGCGTGCATAACCGGGCATAGCAGAATGGTACGGGCATGTATTCGGTGCGGGCCTACTTGGTCGCCTGGCCGGTCAGCCTCGTCAGCAGGCTCGAGTTGCGGCATCGACTATGCACACCTCTGCCTAGAGCCCGAGGAGTGCAGCCTCTGTGACGGGAGTGTGAGTAGGGTGATCCGCCGTCTTGGCGAACTTGCGAGAGGGAACCTGCGCTACTGGCGCTGGGTGATCGGGAATATCCGCAGAAATGTCGATGGGCACTGGCCCATCTTCGGCTCCTTGCTGTCTTTCGCCTTTGTATCGGCCGCGGCGTTGTACGCTGTGGAGGCTCCTCGGGGGAGCCCCATCGACAGCTACTGGAAGGCATTCTTCACGACCTGGATCACCATGACGACGGTAGGCTACGGGAACCTGGTTCCAGTGACCTTTCTTGGGCAGATCATCGTAAGCGTTGACGCCATAGTCGGCTTGGTGCTGGTAGGCATGATCGTTTGGTTCGTTACCGGTTCGCTCCAGGGATCCTCCAACCCTCCCGACCCGCCCAGCGGTGGAAGTGGAGATCGGATGGACGAGTGAGTTGGTCCATGGGTTAACACTACTTTGGCGCCATTTCTGCGGCGCCAATGTCGTATTAGCGTCGTGTGCCCTGGGGCCCGCCTTGAACCATTGCGGACTTACGCCGGTGTGCTCAGTGCTGCAGCCGGTACGCATATTGCCTGAGCCCCTCGCCGTGAACCGTCGTGGTTAACGTGCGGCATCGGGTCCACCCTCGGTGCCGATCCTATTGCCACGGCTTATGGGGCCGAGGGCGTCATCGTCGTGCACCAGGAGGTACAGTATGGCCATGGGTCCGGTCGAGTTCGTGGTGATCAGGTTCGATGGGAACAAGTTCAGGGGCGAGATCCTCCCGGAGCTGGAGGCGATACGGAGCAAGGGAATAGTCCGGCTGATCGACCTGCTCTTCGTCATGAAAGACAGGGACGGCAAGGTCGCAGTGAGGGAGATCTCGGACTTGACGGGTGGAGAAGGACATAAGTTCGGCTCCCTTGCCAGTGATCTAGTACCGATGCTCTCGCAAGACGATGTGGAAACCGTCGCCCGCGACATGCCGAACAACAGTTCCCAGGCCCTGATCCTCTTCGAGCACACCTGGGCGACCAGACTGAAGCAGGCAGTCCTCAACGCGGGGGGTGAGGTAGTCTCGCAGGGCAGAGTGCCACCAGAAGTGGTGGAGCAGGTGCAACAGGAAGTGGCGATGGAGAAGAGGAAGGCGGCGTGACTCGCCCTGCGCTGTTGCGACCGGCAGACCGGATCAGGTGAGTCCTATCGGGCGGGGCTGAGGACATCCCCGTCGAGAGTGGCGGGTTGGCCTCAACCCGTTCTGCCAAGTTGGGAGGACCAGGATGCCAGTGGTAGTGAGAAGACGAGGTGTGGGGCTGCTGGGTGCCACGATGGTTGGCGCTGCCGGCTACGCGGCTGGTAAGTCTGCAGGCAAAGGGGCGGCTCCGCCGCCACAGCCTCAGGCAGCCCAACCGCAGGCGCCCGAGGCGGCGCCCGCTCCAGGCGCCATGACCGATGAAAAGATCGCCCAACTGAAGAAGCTTGGCGAACTGAAACAGTCCGGAGTCCTGACTGAAGAGGAGTTCGAGGCGCAAAAGGCCAAGATCCTCGCTTCGTAGCAGGCGCCGTGACGGTTAGGGGCGAAGACCGATTCGCCCCTAACCCTGTTCTGTCGTTCCGAGCAGGGCTGGCCGGTTGTCTCGGCCGTGGCATCTCTTGAACTTGATCCCGCTGCCACAGGGGCAGGGATCGTTGCGTCCGGCCCTGGCAAAGGCGGCCCTCAGTCGCCCATCATCTCGCGCGTAGACCTGCATGATCTCCACCGGCGCTCGATTCTGCCGCAGCAGCTCCGCCATGAGGCGCATCGGGCGATCCACGCGCCGGAAAAAGCGCTTGTAGCCCGCACAGAGGTAGTTCAGCCCTGACTCACCGTCGGGCGCACGGATGAAGCGGTCTTTGGGGCAGCCGCCATGGCAGGTGAAGCGCACCTCGCACTTGTGGCAGTAGCCGGGCAGGGCGTCGAGCTTGTCGCGGCCGAACTTGACCTGCTGATCGGACCCTACCAGCTCGACCAGCGGCTTCTCCAGGATGTTGCCGAGCCTGTGCCGTGGCTCGACGAAGTGGTCGCACGAATAGATGTCGCCGTTGTGCTCCATCGCCAGCGCTGTGCCGCAGGTTGGCGAGAAGACGCAGAGGCCCGATGGCTCGCCGTACCAGTTGGCCAGGGCGACGTCGAACATCTGCACGTACACCCCGCCGACGTCGTGCCGGACCCATTCCTCGAACACTGCGACCAGGAACTCCCCGTACTCCTCTGCCGTCACCGAACGATCGGTCACCCGGTCACTAGAAGGGACTCCCCCCTGGTGCAAACGCTCGACGATCGGGATGAACTGGATGAACCGGGCCCTACCTTCGTCGCGGAGAAAGCGATAGACCTCCAGCGGATGGGCCGCGTTGGCACTGTGGATCGAGGTGAGGGCGTTGTACTCGACCCCATGTCTCTGCAAGTAGCCCAGTCCCCGCATGACCCTATCGAAGGTCGGCGCCCCGCTCTTATCCGCCCGGTATCGATCGTGGAGTTCTCTGGGACCATCGATGCTGATACCGACCAGGAAGTTGTGCTCTTTGAAGAAGGCTGCCCACTCGTCGTCGATCAGCGTGCCGTTGGTCTGGATGGTGTTCTCGATCTTCATGCCGTGTCTGGCGTACTTCTTCTGGATCTCGATGGAGCGGCGGAAGAAATCGAGTCCCATGAGAGTCGGCTCGCCGCCCTGCCACGCCACCGTGACTTCGGGTACCTGGTGAGCTTGGATCAACTGCCTGAGGTAGCTATCGAGCAGTTCGTCCCCCATACGGAACCGGCTGCCCGGGTAGAGCATCTCCTTGGAGAGGAAGAAACAGTAGCTGCAGTCCAGGTTACAGATCGCGCCCGTGGGTTTCGCCAGCAGATGAAAGGCCGGGGGCGCACCAGGAGTATCGGCTGACGACACAGGGCTCATTCAGCTGTCTCGGCTCCTCCTCAAGCTCTCATCCCGTGGGCCACCAGATTGTGATGCGCTGCATGGTGCAATGTGGCCTCTTCATCATGCGTCTCCACCGGCTTGAGATCGAAGACGACCTTCTTCACCGTCCCGGTGAACTTGAAGGGCGACTTATCGGCGTAGCTCAGATCGACGGGATGACCGTTGTCCCTGCCGATATCCATGCCTGCGTAGACGGAGAACCGGAACGGGACCGTATTGTCCATCCGCCCTTTGCCCACCGGCTTGTCGTTGACGTAGAGGGTGACCTCGCCGCCGGTCGAGGGCTTGGGGGCGTCGGCAGCGAACTCCATGCGCACGTTGACGCTGCCCGCCGGCAGCGGGTCCTCAGACTCCTGCTTGTAGACGTACACCCCCATCATGCTGTAGGTGTGCTTCAGTCTGCCGTCGGTGTCGACCCAGAGGGCGAATCCCCCGAGGTGGTCGGCCTCGGCCACGATGACGCCCTCAGCGCCGCCCTCTGGGATGTCGAGATCGGCGCTGATGCTGTAGGAGTGGTTGTAGATGCGAGGGATCATGCCCGACGCTACGTTCTGCACGTCTCCGTAGTAGGTGAAGCTGGTCTGCTGCCCCAGCGGAGGGACGATGCTGAAGTAGAAGGAGAAGGTTGCCAGCAGCGGTGTGACCTGATACTTCTCGGCCTCTTGCCAGAAGAGATCCTGGAGCTCCTTGAGTTTCTCCGGATGCTGCTTCGCCAGGTCGGTCGCCTGAGAGAAGTCGTTCGGCAGGTAGTAGAGCTCCCACGGGTCGTCGTCGGGGTTGTAGACGTCAGGGGCGAACTTGGCCATCGTGGAGGGAGTGGTGTCCCACGGGAGCCTGGGCAGCATCGAACAGGCCCACCAGCCGTCCTTGTACATTGCCCGGTTGCCGACGATCTCGAAATACTGCTGCGTGTGCTTCTCGGGGGCGTCGGCGTTGTCGAAGCTCTCCGCGAAGCTCACGCCGTGCATCGGCTGCTGCTTGACTCCGTTGACCTCCAACGGAAACGGCAAGCCTGCAGCGGCAAGAACGGTTGGAGCAATGTCGATGCAGTGGGTGAATTGCGACCGCAGGCTACCAGGGTCATTGATCCGCCTCGGCCACATGACGACCATAGGGTCGCGGGTGCCGCCGAGGTGGGAGGCAAACTGCTTGCCCCATTGAAACGGGCAGTTGCCGGCCCACGCCCACGCAGCCGCGTAGTGAGGAGCCATCATTTCAGTGCCCCACACGTCGAGGCCACCATACTGGTCGATGAGTTGCAGTTGCTGCTGGCTGGTGAGGGGGACACTGTTTAAGAACGTGATCTCGTTGAAGGAACCGGTGTGGGTCCCCTCCAGGCTGGCACCGTTGTCGCCCCAGACGTAGAAGACGAGGGTGTCGTCGAGTTCGCCCATCTCTTCGATCGCGTCCAGCAGGCGGCCGGCGTTCCAGTCGGCGTTCTCCTGGTAGCCCGCGTAGACCTCCATCTGGCGGGCGTAGAGCTTCTTCTCATCGTCCGACAGCGAGTCCCAGGCGGGCATCGCGTCCGGGCGAGGCGTGCGCCTGGCGTCGGACGGTATCACGCCTAATTTCTCTTGTCGCTCGAACGTTTCCTCCCGTAACCTGTCCCAGCCCATGTCGAACTTGCCTTTGTATCGGGCGCTCCACTCTGTCGGCACCTGATGCGGTGCATGGCTGCAGCCGGTGGAAAAGTAGATGAACCAGGGCTTGGCGGGGTCCTGAGCCCGCACGCCGTGCAGCCACTCCACCGCCTTGTCGGCCATGGCGTCGGGCAGGTAGTAGTTCTTGTCCTCCGGCACGCCGATGATGGTGCTGTTCTCGGTGATGATCGGGTCGAATTGCCCGGACTCACCGCCGAGGAAGCCCCAGAAGTAGTCGAAGCCCCAGGCGTTAGGCCAGCGGTCGAAGGGGCCGGCCGGCCCCTGCTGGTGGTGCGGAGTCATGTGCCACTTGCCGAAGGCGGCGGTGCTGTAGCCGTTCATCTGCAGGATCTGGGGGAAGGGCGCGCAGTTCTGGGGACGGGCCGCGTTGTATCCGGGGAACGGTCCGGGCAGTTCGCCTACGGAGCCGAAACCCACGGCGTGGTGGTTGCGTCCGGTGAGCATCGCGGCGCGCGTCGGCGAGCAGAGCGCGGTGACGTGGAAGCGGTTGTACTTGAGGCCTTCCTCGGCAGTGCGGGTCAGGTTCGGCGTATTGATGGGCCCGCCGAAGGTGCTAGGATTGCCGAACCCTGCGTCGTCGATCAGAACGAGCAGTATGTTCGGCGCCCCCTCGGGCGGCCTCACGGCCCCCGTGATCCCCCAATCAGGCTGGGAGCCCTTGAGAGTGCGGTTCCTGATGCCCTTGAAGGGCGGGTCGGGGATCGGTAGCACGGTGCGGTCGACGGCATCCTTGGGCTTGGTGGACATGATGGTGCTCCCCCTCCTGTTGTCGCTCGAATCGCCCGCGTTTCTCGTTGGGCCGAGCCACACCCCTCGGCCCTCGTGGTCTTCTTCCCGAGACAGGCATGCCGGTAACTCGACTGCAGAGTCGCAACTCTGTCGGGGGTGAATCCAAGGTTCAATCCACTGGTAAGAAGAGGGTCTGCACGTAATATGCCATCAGCGCCTGCATGTGGCATGGTTCACAGGGAGAGTGACAGTCTAACGAAGGCGGGCTACCCGGATCGTCGTGCCCGACCTGATCGGGCATCCAGGGTCCCCCCGTTGGCGTGAAGGAGCAGCCTCACGAGGAGAGGGGACGTCTGGACCCCCGCGCAAGCGGGGGTGACGTTGCATTAG
>JAJZQR010000019.1 GCA_021806765.1 Chloroflexota bacterium
GAGGCCACCATCGAGCAGATCAGTGCCTTCGCGGAGGCTGGGCTAGATCTGGTGCTCGTCTGCCCTCCCTTCTACTACCCACCGCAGCAGGAGGAAGTGGCCCGATTCTACGAGGAGGTGGCTGTCCGGACTTCCCTGCCGATTGTGCTGTACAACATCCCCCACTTCACCAAGGTTCGCATCGAGCCGACTACGGCGACTCGCCTGGCCAGGGATGGCAGAATTGTCGGCATCAAGGACAGCAGCCGCGACTTCGACTACCTGCTGACGCTGCTCCAACGTCGGGACCCGGGCAGCGGCTTCGCCATCCTCACCGGATCGGATACCCAGTTGGTTGCCGCCCTGGTGTCCGGCGCCGACGGGACCTGGGCTGCATCCCTGAACGTGGCCCCCGGGTTGGATGTGGAGATCCTGGCCGCCAGTGCCAGGGGGGACTGGGAGACGGCCAGGCGGCTGCAGTCCAAGGTCATCCAGTTGGTCTCTGCCTGCCGGCGCGGAACCTTCCCTGCCGGTTGGAAGGCGGCGTTGGAGTTGCTGGGCATCGAGGCGGGGCCTCCCGTTTTCCCGACGACGCCGCTGGCAGGGGAGGAACTGGCTGCTCTCCAGCGGCAGCTAGAAGCCCTGGACCTCCCGCGCCCCTAACCCCAGTAGAGGCGCCGGTCGCGCCCATCCCATACCATAGGGTGCTGGCCCTTACCCAGCAGGAGGAAAAGCGATGCTGCTCATGACCCCGGGGCCCATTGAGGTGGATCAGCGCGTCTACGCAGCGATGAATCGACCCGCCGTAAACCATCAAAGCATGGAGTTCTTCAACACTCTCGACGAGACCATCGAGATGTTGCGCTCGGTCTTCATGACTAGGTCCGACGTCATCATCATGCCCGGCTCGGGCCGCTTAGGACTGGAGGCTGCCCTCTGCAGCGTCATCGAGCGGGGCGACCCCACGTTGCACATCAGCAATGGCACCTTCTGCGGCTTCTCCCTGGAAATCGCACGACGAGCCGGGGCCGAGGCCACCGTGCTGGAGCAACCCTGGGGCGGCCCACTGGATCTGGATCTGTTCCGGAAGGAGTTGGCCAAGAAGCACTACAAGGTGGCGCTGGTAGTCCACTCGGAGAGCTCGACCGGGGCCCGCTATCCGATAGCCGAGGTAGCCAAGCTGTGTGCCGAGTACGATACCCTCTGTTTCGTCGACGGGATGTCCTCTATCGGCAGCCTGGAGTTCGACATGGACGGCATGGGGATCGACCTGTGCGTGACCTCCAGCAACAAGTCCATCGGCTCCATCGTCGGCCTCTCCCTGATCGGCGTTAGCCAGAAGGCCTATCACGCCATGGAGAGCCGCAAGACGGTGTGCCAGAGCTACGCCCTCGACCTGCTGCGCTGGCACAAGCTCTTCTTCGGCCGGCCGGCGCCCAGGCCGTACCCTGTGATCCCCAGCACCCACCTGGTCTTCGCCTTGCAGGAGGCGTGCCGCCAGGCTGTAGAAGAAGGCATGCCGGCCCGGTGGCAGCGCCACCATCGTTTCGCGGAGGCGACCCGACAGGCGGTGGAGGCGATGGGACTCAGCATCTTCCCGGATCGCGACCTGGCGGCCGACTCCATCACGGCCGTGAGGGTTCCCAACGGGCTGGCGGAGAAGGACATCCTGAAGCGGATGCGGGAAGGCTACGGGGTCATCCTCAGCGGATCGATGTGGGGGGCTGCCGAGGGCAAGCTGTTCCGCATCTCCCACCAAGGGGTCCAGGCCGGCAGGGAGTTGCTGGCGCCCACGCTGATGGCCCTGGAGTCTACCCTGAAGGATCTCGGCTATCCCGTGGAGCCGGGAGCGGGACTGGCCGCCTTCTCGCGCGCCTTGAGCTAGGGGGAGCGAATGCAGGGTAAGGCTGTATCCGAAGAGAGCCTGCAGGCGGCCGTGGACCGCGAGCCTCGGGTCCCACTGGCCTTCTTGCCGACGCCCCTCCACGATCTGCCGAGGCTTGGCAAGGAGTTGGGTGGCCCCAGGATCCTGGTCAAACGGGACGACCAGACCGGGCTGGCGCTGGGTGGAAACAAGACCCGGGTGCTGGAGTTCGTGATGGGGGATGTCCTTCGATCCGGGGCTACCACCATCATCGCTGCTGCCTATGCGCAGTCCAACTACTGCCGACAGGTGGCGGCGGCGGCAGCTCAACTGGGCATAAAGTGTCATCTGGTCTTGAGAGCCGGCATCAAGAGCGACTCTTGGCAGGGGAACCTGCTGCTTGACAAGCTGCTGGGCGCAGAGATCCATCTGGTCGCTGCCGAGAGTTCGGCGGAGATCCTGGCGGCGGCGGAGCGGCTGGCGGATCGGTTGAGGGCCGACGGGGAGCGCCCATATCTGGCGACTCTCAACCGCCGTCCCCAGGTTCGGGCGGCCATTGCCTACGTTGGCGGGTTCCTGGAGCTGCAGCACCAGCTCCGAGAAGCCGGCCTCAAGGTCGACCGGATCTACCTCTCCTCTTCCGGCAACAGCTACGCCGGCATGCTGCTGGCCGCCAGGGCTCTGGGGGTAGAGACGAAGATCATCGGGGTATCCCCGGAGGGGACCAGACCGGAGAGGAGCGCTCGCAGCATCGACATAGCCAACGACGCCGCGGTGGCTTTGGGGCTTGAGGTGAGGCTGTCCGAGGAAGATGGATGGCTGGAGGACGAGTTCCTGGGTCCGTCCTATGGCCTGCCGACGGCGGAAAGCATAGAGGCCATCAGACTCCTGGCCCGGCTGGAAGGCATCCTGGTTGATCCCGTCTATACGGGCAAGGGGCTGGCCGGATTGATCTCCCATATCCGCACGGGGGTGGTGGGTCGCGACGAGACCGTACTGTTCGTGCACACCGGCGGCGTCCCAGGCCTCTTCGCCTTCAACGAGGAGCTGGTGGTCGGGCGTCCAGTAGTAGGCTGAGGTGCCGCCTAAACTAAAGCCAAGGCGAGACCCGCAGACCCACGTACGAAACCATGTAGATTCCACCGTGGCTCTAGTTTAGGAGCGATACCCCATTCGTTGGGAGATCTTGAGGGCCGTGGTCTTCACCAGGTCTCCCAACTCGGGTACCCGTTCGGTTAGCACGCGCATCGTGGGGCCCGATATGCTCACGGCGGCGATTACCTCGCTGCAATAGTTGAAGATGGGGGCCGCGACGCAACGCACTCCCAGGGCGGTCTCCTCGTCGTCCACGGCGTAGCCGTTGGCGCGCACCTCTTCCAGGCGCGCCCGCAGCAGGTTCGGGACGGTGATGGACTTAGGGGTTCGAGGGGGGAGCCCGGCGGCGATAATGCTCTCGACCTGAGAGACCGGCCTGTAGGCCATGACCGCTTTGCCCAGGGATGTCGTAGCGGCCGGTCGGCGATCACCGATGCGGGAGTGGAGGCGGACGGAATGCTGGCCATCGACCTTGGCGATGTAGACGACGTCGGTGCCGTCGAGGATGGCCATGTGAATGGTCTCCCCACACTGCAGCATGACGTCGTAGAGGATGGGGGCGGCCTCGCTGACCAGGTTGGAGTCGTCCAGGTACTTGCCGGCCAACTCCACCAGCTTGAGCCCGAGGCGATAGCGCTCTCCCTCGTCGTAATGCTCGACAAAACCGATCTGCTCCAGACCGAGCAGCAATCGGTGGGTGGTGCTCTTGTGAAGCTTCAGTTCCTTGCTGAGCTCCGTCAGGGTGACCCCATGGTCGGTTGGATGGGAGGCGATGGCGTTCAACACCAGGGCTGCCCGTGCGAGGGTCGCCCCGCGGTCGCGCTTCTGAGGAGCACGAGTTCTGGTGGCTACCGTAGGCATGGTGGTTCTCTACCTCCCTATGAACGAAAGGGATCGGCGTGGGAGCGTAGCGTGCCCGCTACAGCTCGCGATCCGATTATAACGGGACGCTGTACATTGTCAACATCGTGGAGTCGGCCGATTGACAGGCCATGGTGCCGGTGCTAGCCTTGGCACTAGGCAAGAACAGGATATGACAGTATAACGTCATATCTTTCCCCGGACTTGGTGGTTTCGCCCACCGGATTGTGCGCCCGCTCCGGTTGAAGCCTTCTTGCGGAGCCTGGCAGTCTCTCTGGTGCTGCAGTATTGCTGGTAGGGAAGGAGTTGAAGGACCGATGAAGGTTGGACTTGTCGGCGTGGGAACCATGGGCAGCCGGATAGCGACGGCCCTGGTGGGGGCCGGACACACCGTCCTGGCTCGGGACATCGATCCGGCGGCGGAGCGCCGGGCGGCGGAGATAGGGGCCCAGCTCCTCGGCTCACCCAGGGCGGTGGCCGAGGGCGCCGAGGTCGTGCTGCTGTCGCTGCCGATGCCGGCGGACGTGGCCTCGGTGGTGGCCGGCCCCGACGGCCTGCTGGACGGGGCGAGGGCGGGCCAGGTGATCGTCGACCTGAGCACCGTGGATCCCGGCGGCACCCAGAGGATGGCGGCCGCGGCCCGCGAGAAGGGCGTCGGCTACCTGGATGCGCCGGTGCTGGGTCGACCCCAGGGCTGCGGCAACTGGACCCTGCCGGTGGGCGGTGACGAGGAGTCTCTGGCGAAGGCCCGGCCGGTGCTGGAGAAGCTGGCACGCCGGGTGGTGCTGGTGGGCCCCTCCGGCCACGGCAACGTGGTGAAGCTGCTGAACAACCTGATGTTCGGCGCCATCAACTCCGTGACCGTGGAGGTGATGGCCCTCTGCGCCAAGGTGGGAATGCCCCCCAAGGTATTCGTGGATCTGGTCACCGAGAGCGGCGCCGCCACGGTGAGCAACCTCTTCAAGGAGGTGGGCCCCAAGGTGCTGAACCGGGACTTCACCCCCCTCTTCGGCATCGGCCTGCTGCACAAGGACAACGCCCTGGCCCTGGCCATGGCGAAGGAGGCGGGGGTGCCCATGGTGCTCTCGAGTGCTACGCAACTGCTGAACGAGATGGCCCTGGCCAAGGGGCTGGGCAAAGAGGATACCGCCGCTGTGGTCAAGGTATACGAGGACCTGCTGAACCTCGAGGTGAAGGGGTAGGGAGGAGAACCACGTGAAACAGGTCATCCTGGACTACGGCGACGGCAAGATGCCAGTCGAAGTTCCAGATTCCGCTACCGTCGTCCGCTACGGGGAGAGCTGGGAGGATCCGCCGGAGGTGGACCCGGTGGAGGCGACCCGGCTGGCGCTGGCTCACCCCCTGGGGATGCCCCCCCTGCGGGAGCTGGCCAAGCCCAGTATGCAGGTGCGCATCGCCTTTCCGGATCGGGTGAAGGGCGGGGCGCACAAGCTGGCCCATCGCAGGGTGTCGATCCCCCTGATCGTCGAGGAGCTGAAGAAGGCCGGGGTCCGGGACCAGGACATCAAGCTGATCTGCGCCATGGGGCTCCACCGGAAGAACACCCTGGAGGAGCTGCGCTGGTACCTGGGCCGGGAGATCGTGGAACAGTTCTGGCCCGACCGGCTGCTGATGCACGACTCCGAGGACCCGGCCGGCATGGTGGATTTCGGCAAGGACGAGATGGGCAACGTGGTCACCTTCAGCCGGGAGATGGCGGAGTGCGACCTGCCCATCCTGATTGGCCACGTCCAGGGGAACCCTTACGGGGGCTACAGCGGCGGCTACAAGATGTGCGTCACCGGCCTCACCAGCTGGCGCTCCATCGCCTCCCACCACACCCCCTCCACGATGCATCGGGACGACTTCCTGCCCGTGGGCACCGGCAGCCTGATGCGGCGGCAGTTCGACTCCATCGGGAAAGCCATCGAGAAGGGGATCGGCAGGCGACTGTTCGTGGTGGACGCCGTGACTGGGACCAAGGCTCAGGTGCTGGGGGTTTACGCGGGGGCCCCCGACGCGGTGCAGGAGGTGAGCTGGAAGCTGGCAGATAAGCGCACCAACGTGGCGTTGAAGCTGGATCGCAAGGCCGACATCCTGGTCTACGGCCTGCCTCGCTCCTTCCACTACGGTCCGGGCATGGGCAGCAACCCCATCCTGATGCTGCAGGCCATAGGGGCGCAGCTCACCCGGGCCTACGGGGTGTTCAACGAGGGCGGGGTGGTCATCGCCCCGGCCATCTGCGACGGCTGGTTCAACGACGAGTGGTTCGCCTGCTACCGGCCGGCCTATGCTAAGCTGCAGGAGGTCACCGACTTCGGTGAGGTAATGCGCTTCCAGGAGGAGTTATCCACCGACCCCGAGCACATCTACAAGTACCGCAACTGCTACGCCTACCACCCCTTCCACGCCCTGTCGATGATCTCCATGGGGGCGATAGCCCACCAGCGAGCCAGCGCCGTCTTCATGCCCGGCGCGAGAAAGCCCGGCTACGCCCGCTCCATGGGCTGCATCCCCACCCACGACTTCGCGGAGGCCATGCAGAGGGCGGAGCGGTACGTGGGCAAGAACCCTCGGGTGCTGGTGGTGCCCGACGCCTTCACCCAGGTGGGCGTCCACCTCCACATGGCGTAGGACGATGTAGGGCGGTCTTGTACCCCGCCGCCGAGCGGGGTACAAGACCGCCCTACCCCTTCACGGCCCCCGCCGTCAGGCCGCTGACGATGTACTTCTGCAGCAGCAGCGCAAAGAGGATCGGCGGCAGGCTGCCGAGTACCGCTGCCGCGTTCATCGCCCCATAGTCTATGGAGAACCTGCCCGCGAACTCCGAGATCACCACCGGCATCGTCTTGGAGACCTCGGTAGAGGTGAACACCACCGCCAGGAAGAACTCGCTCCAGGCGTTCAGCAGCGAGAAGATGGTGGCGGCCGCCAGCCCCGGCAATGCGAGGGGCAGGACGATCCGCACCAATACCCCCACGCGACCGGCCCCGTCGATCATCGCCGCTTCCTCCAGCTCCTTCGGAACCGTCTGGAAGTAGCCCGTCATCACCCATACCACGAAGGGCAGGGTGAAGGTCGAGTAGACGATCACCAGTCCCGGCACGCTGTTCACCAGCTCAATCTTGGACATCAGGATGTACATGGGGATGATCAGGGCGATGGAGGGCAGCATTTGGGCAAAGACGATCAGCAGGAAGAGAGAGCGTCGGCCCCGAAAGGGCAGGCGGGTGAAGGCGTAGGACGAGGGCACCCCCACCAGCAGGCAGAAGCCGGTGGTCACCAGGGCCACGACGGTGCTGTTCACCAGGGAGCGGGCGAACTCGCTGGAGGCGATGCTGGACGCGCTGCCTGAGAAGAGGGCAACGTAGTTCTCCAGGGTCGGGTGCTCCGGCAGCCAGTGGATGGGTACGGAGCTCAGCTCTTTCTGCTGGGAGATGCTGGAGATGACCATCCAGACGAAGGGCGCCACCAGGACGAAGGCCATCGCCAGCGACGCGACGTATATCCCTCCCAGCCGGAGGGTCCGAGCCTGTTTTCTAGTAATTGCCATGTCTTCTCAGTACTCCACTTCGCTGCCCACCAGTCTCATGTACAACACGCTGGCAGCGACTATCACCGCTGTGACCAGGTAAGCCAGGGCCGACCCCAGCCCGACGTGCAGGTACTTGAAGGTCTCCAGGTAGGTGTAGAAGGCCGCCAAGTTGGTGGCATCCGCCGGCCCACCGTTGGTCATTACGAAGATGATGTCGAAGACCCGGAAGGTCCACATGGTCTGAATGACGATGATCACCAGGATCGTCGGCCGCAGCAGGGGCAGCGTTACGTGGAGGAAGGAGCGCCAGGCGCCCGCCCCATCGATGCGGCTGGCCTCGTAGAGGTCGGCGGGAATGGTCTGCAGCCCCGCCAGGAAGAGGAGGGTAGCGAAAGGCACCTCCTTCCACACCTTGGCGACGATCACCGCGGGCATGGCCGTGGACGGATCGCCCAGCCACGGCCGGTACTCCTGGATCAGCCCGAGGTTCTGGAGCAGGGCGTTGAGCACCCCGTAGTTGGCGTTGAAGATCCATTCCCAGGCGATGCCAACCACCACCGCCGGGATAACCCAGGGAACGAGGAGCAGGGTGCGGAACACGCCCCTACCAAGGAATTGCTCGTTCAGAATCTGGGCGAAAGCCAGGCCGATCACGATGGTGAAGGCTACCGATACTACGGTGAACAGGGCGGTGCGGGCCATCACCTGCCAGAAGTCGCTGCTCTCGAGCAGGGTCAGGTAGTTTTGCAACCCTATGAAGCTCACGTTGCCTGGGTCGGTGAGGTTGTACTTCTCCAGGCTCAGCAGGAGGGAGTAGAGCATGGGGAAGACGATCACCCCCAGGACGACGACGGCGGTGGGGGCGACGAAGAGGTAGGCCAGGAGATCCCCTCGGCGCTTCGCCGGTCTCTCCGCCGATGCAGCCCCCGGCCCCCCCGCTGCCGGCGGGACCGAGGCGAGAGGCTCTGTCGTTTGAGGGTCGGACACGATGGTTACCTTCCCCGTTTCCCTTCTAGGGGGCTATGTGAAACCACGGAGACAAGGAGAGCGCGGAGACATTACAGCGAATCTCCGTCGGCTCCATGTCTCCGTGGTGCACCGCGAGCTCCTAGCCCTTCTTCAGGATGTCGGCGGCCTTCTTGGCCGCATCGTCCAGCGCCTGCTGCGGGCTCTTGCTGCCGTTGAGGGCGTTGATGGTCTCTACCTGCATGGTCTGGGAGAACTCACCGTACCAGGACTGGCCAGGCCGCGAGTAGTCGTTCTTCAGTTGATCCAGGAAGATCTTTGTCCAGGGGTTCTTGGCCAGATCGGGGTCGTCGAAGACCGACTTCCACACCGGCAGGGCGGACATCTCCTTGAAGATCGCCTTCGACTGCTCCTTGCTGGTGAAGTACTGGATGAACTTCCAGGCCGCCTCCTTGTTGGCGGACTTGGCCGGGATGGCCAGACACTCGGAGCCATCCACCGTCCAGCTAGGGTTTCCGGCCTTGGCGACCGGGATCACGGTCGATCCGATCTTGCCGACCACCTGCGACTTGGATGCGTCGTTCAGGGAACCGGCCACCTCACCCCAGATGATAGCGTAGGCCGCGCGGCCCTGGGCCATCTCCGTCATGACCTCCAGGGGCCGCATGTTGAAGGAACCGGGATCCACCAGCTTGTCCTTCGCATGGAGGTCCCGCATGAACTGGAGCGCGGCCACCCCTTCGGGGCTGTTGAACAGCGGTTTCGAGAGGCCGTCGTCCAGTAGCTTGCCGCCGTTGCTGAAGAGGAAGGTCAGGTAGAGGTCGAACTCCCCTTCGATCTGTTTCCACTGGAAGGAGAAGGGGTACTTGGAGAGGCCCTTCTGCTGGATCGCCAGGGCCTGAGTTCTCAACTCGTCCCAGGTCTTGGGCGGGGCGCTGAATCCCGCCTTGTCCAGCATGTCCTTATTGTAGAAGAAGAACAGGGCGTCGGTGAACCAGGGCATCCCGTAGATCTTCCCGTTGTAGGAGAAGATGTTGGGGTTCACCAGGTCGCTCTTGACGGGGGCCAGGTAGCTGTCCAGCGGCTCCAGGTAGCCCGCCTTCATGAAGGAGCCGCCGCTGGATGGGTCGACATCCACCACGTCGTAGGTGGAGCTCCCTCCCGCGGCAGCCACCGTGAACTTCGTCGACAGGTCGTTCCAGTCTACGATCACAGGGTTGACCTTGATGCCCGAATCGGACTCGAACTTCTTGATCAGGTTCGGCACCCAGCCCTTGTCCGAGGCTACCAGCACGGTGATCTGTCCGCCCTTGGCAGGCCCAGCGGCAGCCGGTGCAGCGGTAGCGGCAGGGGCCGCGCCGGCCGGAGCCTTTGTCGGGGCAGCGGCCGGGGACGGCTGAGCCGCCGAGCAGGCCGACAGCAGCCCCGCGCCCGAGCTGGTCAACAAGCCCGCGATCGCGGCCCGAATCATGAACTGACGCCGCGTGATCTTCGCGGCTTTCCCCTGGTCTTCCGGTCGCTCGTTCCTTTCCATGGTCTGTGGACCTCCTCGTGCTTCTGGAATTGCTGCAGACATCACTCGATCGCTCGGGTTTCTTAACGCTTCTCCAGATCCCACCTCCTCGCGGGCCAATTGCAGAAGGGTTGCAGCCAATAGCCAGCCGGGGGGCGACAGCTCCGGCGAGACCGCGATGCATCAGTGGAGGACATAATGACATGATGTTATGTTCTTCTCTGCTCGGCCATTCTATCAACACCTCTCAGCATCGTCAATCCGCGGTTCGGCTGAGGCGGTTGCTCCGGAAAAGGGGGCAATTCCCTGGTCGTCGACGCCCACCACCCGCTCAACTTGAAGGGCAACCTGCTAAGCCAGGATCAACTCCTTGGCCCTATTGACGGCGCCGGTGGCATCGGGGGCGTAGAAGTCGGCCCCGACCTCATCGGCGAAGCGCTGGGTCACGGGAGCCCCGCCTACCCCGATCCTCACCCCGCCTCGCAGCCCCGCCGCCTTCAGCGCCTCGATGGTCTCCCTCATCGAGAGCATGGTCGTGGTCAGGAGCGCGCTCATCATCAGGAAGTCCGGCTTCTCCGCCTGCACCGCCTCGACGAACCTGGCAGGCTTCACGTCGGCCCCCAGGTCCACAATCTCGAAGCCGCCCCCCTGGAGCATCATGCCCACGAGGTTCTTGCCGATGTCGTGGAGGTCCCCCTTGACGGTGCCGATGACCACCTTGCCCTTGGACTTGCTTTCGACTTGAGCCAGCAGCGGCTTCAGCAGCCCTAAACCCGCCTGCATGGCTCTCGCGGCGATCAGCATCTCCGGGATGTAGAACTCCTGCCTGGTGAACTTCTCCCCCACCACGTCCATGGCGGGGATCAGGGCCACGTCCAGGATCTCCTGGGGACCCTTCCCCTCGTCCAGAGCCTGCTGGGTCAGCTCCTTAGCCCGGCCGGCGTTGCCCTCGATAACGGCTTCCTTCAATGCTTCGTAATCTGCCATCGTGTCCTCCCAAAGCTATAAGAAAGTATAGTCGGCCAAGGCGTGTGGCCTCGGGCATTGACTGCGACTCTTGCCTTCCTGCCTCCCCGGTCTGAGGGCTAGAGGAGGGAGTCCAAGACGCCCCTGGCTTCCTCCGGGCTGGCGCACCGGCAGAACAGGGCGAGACCCCGTGGCGGCAGGCTCCGCATCATTTCCTTCATGGCGGGGACGGTCATGACCCCGTGGACTATGAGAGGCTTGCGCTCCAGGATCCGGCTCATGACCGGCAGGTGGCGCAGCATCTCTTCCCCGAAGTCCGGGGTGATCTGGATCGCCGCGATCTCCTCGATCTCCAGCAGGCTGGGCACGGTGTGGAGCTGCTGGGAGTGGAGGTGGACGACGGTGTAGGGGAAGCGCGCGCCCAGGTATCGATGCATCGGGGCCAGGAACTGTCGGTGGGCCTGGGGGGACATCATGAAGCTGACGTCCTCCCCCGTTTCCACCAGCTTGCCGGGGGCCCAGAGGTACCGGCTGGTGCCGCAGTAGCCTCCCCGGTGTGGAGACACCGCCTGGAGCAGAGCGTCGGTGACATCTGCACACAGCCTGACTATGGCGTCGCCCAGGGCAGCGACCCTATCCGGGGCGTCGTGGAGGTCCAGGGCGAGCCGCTCCTGGCCTCGAAGCTGCATCATCACGTCCGGCGGGCTGAACATCAGCGGACCCACCCCGACCGGGTAGCGCCCCGCCGCCTGCTCCTCGAGCGCCAGGGTGGACTCCATCAGCAGGCGAAACCAGCGGTTCGTCGGGTCGAAGCGGATCGCGTTCACCCGGCTCCAGTCGTCCAGAACGGGGAGCCCCCAGAGGTTCTCCCCATCCCTCTGGATGGGGGATCCGGCGATGGCCAGGTGCCAGGGGAATGCCCACAGGGGGAAGGCGGACCAGATGGCGTCGCCGCTGACTTCACGCCACCGCTCCCACTCCGCCTCGAGCTCGGCGAGGTTCGCCTGGAGGTCGAGGTCGGCGGGGGTCAGGATGCCGTGGCCGCGGACCGCGCGGACCGAGGGGAAGGTGCTGATGGTCGCGCCGATCAGCGGTCGGTCGGTCTCCGCCCGTCTCCAGAATGCGTCGTGGCGGGCGACCTTCTCTCCGTCGGGGATCACCTTCGGCACGCCAGGATGTCTCCTCTCGGCAGCTGTCGAGGCCGGGGCCTGGGATCGTCCCGGCGCCGGCGGAATGGGGTTGCGAGCTTGCCGTCCGACGGTTGGACGGCTCAGGGAGCCGGGCTTCGGGCCGGCTCGGCAAAGGCGTATCTGCTCAGGTCCAGGTGGTGGTGGATGATCGCCTCGGCTCCGTCGACGTCCCTGTTTCTGATGCAATCGAGCAGCCGCTGGTGGTTCTGGTGGCGCTCCAACACGCGACCGTAGGAGAACCCGAGGTGCCCCATGGTGAGGATCATCTGGACCAGGGGCTGGGACATGACCGCGAAGAGGGGGTTGTGGGTGGCTGCGGCGAGGGCAGCGTGGAACTCGACGTCGGCCCGCACGAACTCGTCGGGATGGTCGAGGTTCCGGTCCATCACCGCGATTGCCGCCTCCATCTTGGCAACGTCCGTCTCCGTGGCGCGCTGGGTGGCCAGCCCGACGATGAAGGACTCCAGGCACCAGCGGGCCTCGTAGAGGTCGTTGGCGGTGCAATCCTGCATGTGGTAGGCGACGTTGAGCGAGGAGGTCATGGGGCCGAAGCCTGGGGTGGTGACGAAGGCCCCCCGCCCGCTGCGTGGCTCCAGCAGGCCGCGCTCCTCCAGCAGTTTGATGGATTCCCTGACGACGGCACGGCTGACGCCGAACCGGGTCGCCAGCTCGCGCTCCGGGGGCAGCTTTTCGCCCTGGCGCAGCCGGTTGCCGAGGATGAAGGACTCGATGCGGCTGGCGACCTGTTCGGAGAGTTTGGTTGGCGTGAGCCTGTCGAAAGGGAACTCGGTCATGCCCACCTCGTAGGCCGGCGCCGGGCGCGCGGTCGGTCTGGCTGATGGTCTGGCTGTCAGACCGGGACGCCGCCCATTCTCCACCCGCGGGGGCGGGTTGTCAATACCCCGGCGGCGGGCTAGTTTCGGGGCGGGGATTTAACAAATTGGGGGCTTGACACCTGGAATGGTCGGGGGCATACTGTGACCATGCCTAGACGCTCAAGCAAGAAACGACCAGCGGATATCAACGAACTGGCAAGAGCTATCGTCGATGATGCTACCACTGGCGAGGTGTCAGAGGAGAAGCCATCCCCAGCGACCCCCAAAAAGAATCCAGCAGCCGTTGAACTTGGCAGGCTCGGCGGGAAAAAAGGAGGGCTGATACGCGCGGCCCGTCTGACGGCTGAGGAGCGACGCGCTATCGCCAGGAAGGGAGCTGAAGCAAGATGGCACGGTGTGGAGAATGACAGGTAGCACTCAGGGTGCTGACGGGACTAGCATCGCCAGAAACGCGAATGAATTCATTGAAAGTCAGCTTCACATCCAACTACACAACCTCGAAGAGGTGCTGAAATCGGATGTCATCACGTATGTCGGCCCGATTGTATACGGGGTGGACGATATTGTCCGCAATGTCGTCGAAGAGAAGGTCAGGGATCGCGTAGGTGATGACAGGCGGCTTCATGTCCTGCTCACTACACAGGGCGGCTACATAGAGGTAGTGCAGAGAATGGTGGAGACGCTTCGCCACCATTACCCATCCTATGTGGCGTTCATAATCCCCAATCAGGCGTTCTCGGCAGGCACCGTCTTCGCGATGTCTGGCGATGATATCTACATGGATTACTACTCCAGGCTTGGTCCTATTGACCCCCAGGTAGAGACGGCTGACAACAAGATGGTCCCTGCTTTGGGTTATCTGGTCATGTATGATCGCCTGCTCAAGAAGGCGAAACAGAACAAGCTGATCACCGTCGAGGCTAGCATCTTGCAGGGATTTGACCAGGCCGAACTGTTCAAGTACGAGCAAGCTAGAGAATTGTCTGTAGCGCTGCTCATGGATTGGCTGGTACAGTACAAGTTCAAGGATTGGACCCAGACCGAGACCCAGAAGAAGTTAGTCACGCCCAAGATGCGAACCAAGCGCGCCGAGCAGATAGCAAGGATGCTCAATGATGCAAAGAAATGGCACAGCCATGGTCACGGAATCTCCATGGAAGTACTACGTCGGGACCTCCAATTGCGTATACGGGACTTCGGAGCCGAACCAAGGTTAAGCGATTCGATCCGGAATTATCACGCCCTGTTGGATGACTACATGACGAAACTTGGCAACTTTGGGGTCGTCCACGCAGCAGGGACCCTCGTCTCGTTTCACTAGGAGGAATACGATGCCCGAGAACCTCACCAGGGAGCAGCTTGTCGGTCTTAACCCCGGAATAGATGAGGGCGAGATGGCTCGAATCGATGAGTTGATGAATCGGTTGCGGCAACTGGGGGAGAAATGTCGCGAGTATAGACTGGCCTCGCCTGCCACTTCACGTAGGGTGAAAGCCGACTCCGCAGGCGGGCACCATCGAGTTGTCCACCTGGGACATAGACGGTAGAACCTCGCCTCTACAAGAACTCGCTCTCAAGGACTGCCTGGATTGCCCAGGCAGTCCTTGATTCTGCCCAAACTGCCTATTGACAATGCTTGAGCGCTCAAGTATAATGGCATCATGAATAAGCTGGCTTGGCAGAAACGGTCACAGAGAAGGCCAACGTCTCGCCCGAGCACGAAGGCGAATTCGGCTACGGCGATGTCTGGACCTGGGTCGCGCTCGACGCGGACACCAAGCTCGCCGTCTCGTGGCTTGTTGGAGACCGTGATCTAGAGGCCGTTGACGCCGCATTCGGCACGAATATCGACTACGCGACTCTGGTCAAGCTCTACGGCCAAGCTCCAGAAAGCGAGCGGCGATATAGCCCGCCAGTCTGTGTTGGGACTCTAAGCGCTGTCATCTCCGGCGATCCCGACCGCAGCCACATCTCCACAAGCTACGTCGAGCGGCAAAACCTAACCATGAGAATGTCGATGCGTCGCTTCACGAGGTTGACCAATGGCTTCTCGAAGGAGGTCGAGAACCTAGCCCACGCCGTAGCCCTGCACTTCCTGTACTACAACTTCGCTCGCCCTCACAAGTCCCTCAACGGCAAGACTCCCGCGATGGCCGCTGGCCTCACGGATCACACCTGGGACATCATGGAACTGACCGCGATGGTGGAAATCTGGGGCGAGGAAGGTGTTAAATCTTCTTCCTCAAACTAGGCCACACCCGGCCGCGACGGTTGTAGACGCCCGTCCTCGGGGGTGATATGCTTATCATCTAGAACGAACACATTCCACTCCACTCGCCGCTCTTTCCAGGAATGTAAGAGCCGCCCGGCTCGACGCCTACCAGGGGGTGGGCGCGCCCTCGCGTATCCTGCTGCTTGTCGATCGGCCTTTTCTACCGTTTGCCGACACGGGAGGTGCCGGATGCCAAACCCCGAGGAGTTCCGCCGGACCCGCCGCATCGTCGACCTGCTGCTGCGGATCGCCAACCAGCCCAGGCGGTGGACCCGCCGTGACCTGGCCGCCCACTACGAGATCAGCCAGCAGCAGGTGGACAAGGATCTGCGGCTGATCCGCCACGGCCTGGTGATGCCCCTCCTCCACTGCCGGGAGGGATACTACTTCGAGCGGCTGGCCCGCGTCCCGGCCCTCACCCTCAGCCTCCCCGAGGCCCTATCGCTGCTGCTGGCCGCGCGGCTGGGGCAGCAGATGCCCGGCGTGTCTCGATCCGACCTGGCCGCGGCCGTGGCCCGGCTGGAGGCATTGCTGCCCGGCGAGCTTCTGCCCCTGCTCGGGGGGATAGGCCGGGGCGACCGGGACGACAGCCCGCGGGGCGCGACGCTCCGGGAGTTGCAGATGGCCATGGCGGAGAGGTCGCGGCTGCGGCTGATCTACCGCAGCGCGTCGCGGGCCGACGGTGCGGCGGAGAGGCGGGTGGATCCCTACACGCTGCTTCCCTACCTTCGGAGCTGGTACCTGGTGGGCTACTGCCACCTGCGTCGGGAGATCCGCATCTTCAAGGTGGACCGGATCAAGAGGCTCGCGCGCACGGGGGAGCGCTTCGTCCTTCCGGAGAGCTTCGACCTGTCGAAGTACCTGGGGCAGAGCTGGGGGCTGCTGCGTGGGGCGGCGGGGGAGCCGGAGGATGTGGTGCTGGAGTTCTCGGCCGAGGCGGGCCGGTGGGTGAGGGACGAGGAGTGGCACCCCAGCCAGCGGGTGGAGGACCTCCCCGACGGCCGTGTGCGGCTGGTCTTCCACGTGGGGATCACCCCCGAGCTGCGGCGGTGGGTCCTCGGCTTCGGCCGGCAGGCGAGGGTGGTGCGGCCGGAGGGCCTGGCGGCGTGGGTGAGGCAGGAGGTGGAGGGGATGGGGGAGGGCACGTGGTGAGGAACCTCAGAGTTCAGAAAGAAGCTTGACGTCCCCCGAATGGATCTTGCCGGCCAGTCGCCGATCCGCGGTGATGAAGGGGCAACCGAGTTCGGACGCCAGCGCCAGGAAGGCAGCATCGTAGACGGTGATGCCGACCTCGTAGGCGAGCGAGACGGCGCGGCGCAGGAGCAGTAGCGAAGGCTCAAAGAGCCGGACCTTGAGGTCAACGGTGCTCTGCAGGGCAGATACGGTGGTGGAGGGGGTAGTGCCGGGCTTGTTCTTCAGGACATTGCCGAGCTCCCACAGGAGGAGGCTGGGGGCGCAGAGGGTCACTTCCTCGTTGACGTGCCGTTCCTGCAGCGCCAGCGCTCGAGTCACATCCTCCTCGCCTTCTCGCAGGAACCATTTGACCGCGACGGAGGTATCGACGACCAGAGCACCCGGTGGTGAGATCATCCGCGGCTCTCGCGCATCCGTCGGATCTCAGCCACCGCGTCCCAGCTGGTCTCGTGATCCTGCCGCCGTATTTCGGCTTGAGTGGCGACCGCGTCCAGCACGGAGGGGTCCTCCCAGCGATGAGGTGTTCGTTGTTCGCGCAGGTACAGCTCAGCTGCTTCCTGCAGCAGTTCGTTGCGGGTTCGACGCTGGGCCTGCGCGGCTTCGTCGATCTCCCGGAGCACGTTCTCGGGTAGTGAGACCGTTACCTCAGCCATCTGGCACCTCCTGGAACAGCCGGGAACATGATAGCAAGGGGGGGGTGTGGACAGCAAGGAGAGCGAGATGCCGCCAGCCCGGCGGCACCATGGCGGACCACAACAATTGTACGGACGCCTCCGGGGATGGGTGGACGACGGTCGCTCCAGTCCATCAAAGGGCGGACAATCCGGCTGCTGCTCGGGTTTCAGTATCCTTCAGTGGATCGACATATTTGCAGGCAAGTAGCACAACCACGTAATACTTTCAGTTCCCTTCAGCGGGATTGCATGATGGGATAACGCAGGATGCGATTTCCCACCTTGGCGCCTACGGCATGTCTTCAAACGGCTCCGGGTGCCAAACGCGACCCGGCCGGTGGCAAGACGAACACCAGGCTCGGAAGCGGGCCCCGGTTTCTGAGTGGTTAGCAGTTGTGCGCTTGGGCACGGACACCCTGGTGCCCGTGCCGATGCAGAGTAGGCTGCACCGGACCGCACGGGTCCCAACCATTCTAGCACAGGGGCGACTGGCTTGTGCGGGGATGCGGCTGTCCTTGTGGGAGTTGGGGATCAGGCGGGCGGGTGCATCTTGACAGTGGAGGAAGTAGGTGGTAGGGTGGCGGCAATCACTACCACGTAATACGGATCAAGTCATTCATGCATATCAGGGTGGAAGAACTGTGTGTGCTTGAGTCTCGGCTGGAGGACTGAATGGGCTTGTCGATTCTTGTCACCAACTTGCCACCAGCCACCGACGGCGACGTGTCTGAGGCGCTGACACAGCTTTTCCAGGACTACGCGCGCACTGGGGACGGGCAGGTCTACCCTATCTTCCGCCACCAAGCCGAGGTTTTCCGTCTGGTCGACGCAGATCGGGAGGTGTTCCTGGTTGCAGGAACGGCAGCCGGCAAGACGCTCGCCATCGCTGTGCCCCTTTTCCACAAACTGGCGACGGGACGCATCCGCAAGGTCCTGCTAATGTACCCCACCATCGCTCTGATGGAGGACCAGTGTCGGGTTATGGACAAGCTGGCCGAGCTCACCCGCCTCGACGTAGGGCGGCTCCGGGGAGGGATGTCCCGCACAGAGTTGATCGCTGCCCTCAACAAACCTGTGATCGTGGCGACTCCCGACGAGGTGTACTGGTTCTTCCGCAAGAACGTGAAGTATAGCGGCCTGCTCATCTATGGCTTGGCCCTGGTGGACGAGCTCGTGCTGGACGAGGCACACCTCTTCAACGGGTTAATGCTCCGGAACTTCCAGCACCTGTGGCAGCGCATGCGAACCCTGGCGAGCTGTTTGGGGAAGGCTCCGCGACTGCACATTCTCACTGCAACACCAACCGACGCACTTCGGCAACTGAACCAGGCGGTCCGTGTTGATGGCAAGTCCAAATGCCACGATGTCAACGTGGAATTTCGACTCAGAGCGCCATCTGAAAAGCGCGCTGGCCAGTTCGTGAGCACCGTCGACGAGGTGCTTGATGCTGAGCACTCGAAGGTGCTCGTTGTCTGCAACTCTGCCCGGATGGCGCACCAGCTGTTCGAGAGCCAATCCGTCAGGAAGTTCAAGGCGGAACAGTCCTCGATGATTCCGATCGGGCACCGATTGAGGTTCGGCAAGGTCACTTTGGGCGATCTGAACGTCTGGTTGGAAAGAGCAGGCGTAGAGAAGGAGTTGGTCGACGAACTGAACACGAGACTGGTTCGCGAGGAGGATGTAATCCTGGCTGATCTCCCGGACGGCACGGCGCTGAACCTGCCGCTGCAAGATATCGTAACGCATGCTACCGAGGTGCTGGAGCGGCAGTGCTGGCGCGTCAAGCACGCACTGTGGGAGCGCTACCAGCAGCCGGGTGAGACATGGGAATCCGTTCTGAACAATCGTCCATTGCCCTGTCGGATCATCGCTGCAGTGCGGAACCGCTTGATGCAAGCCAGCAACCTGGAGGAGCAGCAGACCATTGTGGACGAGTGGCTGACGGACACGCTTGAGAGGTTGAGCAACGTTAGTGATGACCCTGTCCACTGCAGGGCGAGCGGGTTTACCGCGCTAGCTGGCGCCTTCGTTTCCGTTGGTCTGGACAAGCAACTCGCGTCACTCCTCACGAGTCGGCTGGTGTTCGAGATGCGCGCGGACCCCGCCCAACTCCCCGTGCGGGGCCTGAGCCGTCGCCCTGTCTACTTGCGCTGGCTGGAGCGGATTGTGGGGGGCGACAAAGGGGATAGGGTGCGCGAGGTCGTCAAGGCTGGTTTGGAGTCGGGCGACCTTAACGTCGAGTGTCGTCACGTCGGCTTGTGGAAGGGATCAGATGTGCCTGTCATTGTCTACTCTGGCAGCATGGCAAAGCAGGCGCGAGAGGGCCTAATCAATGTCTTTTCCGACCTGGAGCGCGCGGTGCTCATTTCCACGTCGGCAGTGGAGGTCGGGGTGGACTTTCACGCCGACACGCTTGTCACCGAAGAGTGCGAAGGCAACTCGTTTCTTCAGCGGTTCGGGCGTGTGGGGCGGCACGGCCCGGGAGGCATGGTCATCGCGTTTGTGGGCGGAGATGTCTACGGCGAACTTGACGAAATTGCCCGAGCGAAGATGGCTCGCGAGGAGTTCTCGACCAAGATTGCGCGGCTCCTGCCCCGCCGCAACTATGCCGCCGATTCGGAACTACTGGACGCCAGTCACTACCTCATCAACGCACAACTGGGAAGGGTTGGCGAGCGGCTCAACTGCGCTGCAGACTTGACGAGGGTGAAGCCGATGGCCGAGGAACTCCGCTCCGCCGGGGTTCAGCTCGGCTTCGGGTTGCGCAGCACCATGCCACAAGTGACCCTGCGCGATGGGGTGACCAAGGATCCGTTCTACTTGCTGCGTTATGTGGATGACCAGGACCTACGGCCCAGCAGTTCCTCTTTTGAGCTGGCGCGAGCGAAGACGTGGTTCACGAGCCTGGTTTTTGAGCGGGCGCGATTCGACGTGATCGTGGATCTGGATGAAACGCTGAAGGCAAGTCGGCACGCGTTCATTTGGGCGGGAGACCGTTTTCGCGTCTGGTCGCACCCCGCAGCGGGCATCGCATATCTCCACAGAATGTGCGACCACTTCAGAGGGGTCGGCGGTTGGGATAAGTGGCACGAAGGAAACTTCATCCTGCTGCACGGTGATGTCTATCTTTCACGGATCGACCGCAAGGTGCCACATCCGGAAATCGTGCGAGACACCGAGCAAAACCCCCTGTTCATTCCCAGCCAGACTTACCTTGTCCTGTGGGGGTGGACGGATGCTGGCGAAACACGCACGCTGCTTGAATCTGCGAAGGTGTCTGATTGGGAGGAGCTTCACTACGACTGGGACAGGCTTGTGCAAGATTGGGACGCGAAGGCGATGGTGATCTTGGAAAACGCGGCGGGCGCATGTTTCGCGGCTTACAGGGAGTTAAGGGGCTATGCTGGTCGCCAAGTTCAGGAATAGCCTGGCCAAGTCGTCGCACTCTGGCGAGACGCTTTATGACCATGCGATGGACTGCGCGAAAGTTGCCCACAAGCTCTTGACTGACGAACGGCTTGCGCCCGCCGACTATCCGAAGCAGAAGCGTGACCAGCTATTGTTTGCAGTGTTCATCCATGACATCGGCAAACTCGACCCTGACTTTCAAGCGATGCTGCAAGCCGCCCGCGATGGTGCGCCGCTGCCTTCCAAGCGCGTGAAGCACGAGGCGAGCACGCTGGGCTTTGAGCAGTTGATCGTGGAAACGCAGGACGAGGTCACAGAACACCTACGTGCCGCGCTCGACTACCGGTTCACCGAACCGCTTGACCTCAACGATGCCCTGGCGTTTGCCGTGACTCATCATGGGCTGTTCTACCTGTCATTTGAGGAGCGCAACGGACAAGCGCTCAAGCGGATTCGACGCGAATGGACGGTGTTCAACTACGGCGAGCGGCAGCGCATCACACTGGTGGACCTCCTGCTTGACTACCATCCTCTGGGCGGGGTGGTGATGATAGCCGACCTGCTGAGTTCGTTCTGCCACGAGCAACGCATTGCCGAAGCCGACGACGTCATTCGTCGAGCAAGGTCGTTGCGCGAGTTGATAGATGTGCTCCTGCAAGAAGGAGCAGCCGACACGGTTGAAGAAAGCATCAAGCAATACGACCCGCGGACCTACGGACTGCGCGATCTGCTCACTCTACTGGCGGGGGGGTTACCCTGATGGAAAACGTCATCGAAATCATTCAACAGCAAGCTGAAGACGCGCTCAGCAAGTTGGACACTGAAGGCATCGTCGCGGCAGAGCACGTTGTCGACAGCGTCCTGCGCCGAACTGCTTACTGGGAGAGACCGACGCCGAATGGTGAGAAGCTGTTGTTCGTGCGGCTCTTCTCGCCTGTTGTTCAGCGTGAGGAGGTGTTCCTGGGCAACATTCTATTCAACGCCTTCCTGAGCAAAGCCTTTGCTCGCGCCATCACCGAGCGCAAGTTGGGCAGGACAGGATTGGTGGCGAACGACTTGGAGAACTACTACTTTCTCGTGCGGACTGCGTCCGGCATGGCGCATCTATCGGATGCGTTCCGCGCCGAGGTCGAGCGGAGTCTGCCCGACCTGTTCTTTGGAGAGCAGGACGAGGCGAGGGGAATCTACGGCTCCTTGGAGACGATGCTGGATTTCGACAAGGCGAACGTTGAGCCTTTCCCTGTGTTCATCATGCTGCGGGCGTACGCCTCGCGATTGGAGAAGACCGTCCGCGAATCGTTGCTCCGCAAGATTGAGCAGGGCCCACTGGGCCGCAACCCCACCTCCATCATGGCGAACCTTGCCTTCTTTTACAGCCACGACGGAGCCGAGATGCAAAGTCCCTATTTGTTTCTGGCGCGGCTGGCATCAGGATACGGCATTGTTGGCATGGATGACTTGCGGCAGGCCCTGAACCTGGAGGAGGACGTAAGCTTCGAAGATGAAACCACCATCAAGAGGCTCATTGAGGACTCACTCAAACAGGAGGATGGGCGGGGTTTCTCGCCCACCCGTTTCCGTAAGGTGCTGAAGGATACCGTCACAAATCTGGGCAACAGGGTGGACAAGGATCCCGATGGATGGCGAATGCCCTACATTAGTAGCAAGTTCCTGTCGCGCGACGAGAGAACGATGGTGGCCGCGCTTCTGGGCGAGGTGTCGCTTGGATTTGTGACGGCAAGTTCCCCGAGGAACGCAGTTGGTATTGGCTGCCGAATCTGCGGCACCGAGCCGACGGAAGCACAAGACAAGAGCATCCTGATGGGGCAGAACACCCACAAGTTTCACAACCAGTCGGGGAAGCAGGAAAGCGAAAAGGAGCCGAAAGCCTGTCTCCGTTGCGCCGCCAACACTTATCTGATGGTGAAGCTTATCGGTTCCGAAGCCATTGGCCAACCCCAGGTCCCCAAGACCTATAACCTCATCTTCCACTATGGCAATCACAGCGATACAGAGGTAAGGGTTCTGGCCAAGATTCTGGACGATGCCTACGATATGGTGGCTCGGTGGAAATCGGCAGACGAAATCCACCGCAACGCGCTTAAGCGGATTGCGGAGTTGCAGAAGAAGGCGAAGCAAGAGTCCGATGCAGCTAAACGGGCGAAATGGGATGAGGAACGCGCTGTAGCGGAGGGAGAGAGAGATTCTGCAACCAAACTAGTAACAAGCGCTGAAGACGCCCTCGCCATGCTGTTCCCGCGTGCATCAACCGTCAACCCTCACGAGAATCCAGGGATAGACGGCCTATTCAGCATTCAGCCCCAAGAGAGCAAAACGGAGAGACACATCCTGGGCTTGGGCATGGGTGGTTATAGAATGATTCTGTTCGTCCTCCCGCACATGCGCAAACCGATCGACCCGAAAGACAAGAAGCCGCACGACTATAGTCAGAGCCGCTTCTCGCAAAGCCGCGTGACGGTGACGGCGTTGCTCTCGTTCCTTCGCGAGCTGTGTGGCTGCGACGGGCCGTTCTACTACCAGTCGCTGCCCGCACTCACCCCGGATACTTTCCAGCGCGATACGTTCTACGTACGCAACGCACCTATCAGCGGGAAGAAGGCGCAGGATGAATACGAAGTCGTTACGCAGTTGGCATGGAGACTCGTCGCCCAGCGGGGCAGCGACGGCTTTGTACGCAAGGTAGTGCTTGCGGAAGAACTGCTAGAAGATCCTTTGGGTACGTTTGCGGCCGTAATGCGTGACAGTCCAATTCTTGAGCAGACCAAGGGCAATTACAGGAAGATGGGGGGGCGGTACCGCGAGGACTGGCAAGCTCAGGACTTGACCGAATACGCGAAGTTCATTCAACGACTGTCGGTACTTCAGGAGGTGAAATGAGATGGCGTTACAAGTGGACCGCGAACAGCTGGACAGCTTCTGTCTCGAGTTGTTCCGCACGCTGGATGGCTTGGGACTCCTGCCGCGCCAGTTGCGGGTGAAACCGAACGAGTTCGAAAAGTATCCGCGTCTGCTGTTCGGCTGCGTCCAGCGTTACAACGATGTGGATGCAGGCTTCAAGGAGTGGGAAAGCCGCATCCTGCGTGACGCGCCCTATCGCAAAGAGGAGCATTACCCCGGACTGGAAGCCTTGCGGCGGTGGATGGTGAACAATGAGGGGATCTTCACCAAGAAGCTGAACCAGCAGCACCTCCGCACCAGCCTCTACGCGCGCGTGTTCAACTATCTCTATCCACGCCGCGTGCTCGCGAATGCTTACTGTGTGACCTACAAAGGCGAGACGGAGGTCGCAGCGAAGTTTAGCCAGTTTGCCAACGCGAGGAGCGCAGACGATAAACAGTCGTATCAAGGTGTGCTGGAAGATGTGCTCAACAGCACTTTTCCGGGGGCAGTTCTGGACACGGTTGCGAGGGTGAAGGAAACCTACAGCGACGAGTGGGAAACGATAGTTGAGGACGCGCGGTCCGGTCTCATTGCCGGGGCCGCGTATTATGCCAGGGTGCTGCGAGGCAAAGAACCTGTGGTTGCGCCGAACGACGGGGAGCAAGCCGAACCGGAAGACTCGAAGGAGGGATTAGCGTGAGCCAGGTGGAGGATTTCAGCAAAGGATTGGCAGACGTGCAGACGTTGACGCCGCGTGACGTGAAGGGCAAGAGGATCGCCCAAGCCGTCTACACGCGGCAGGTCGTGACGGTTGTTGGTGTGAAGACGGCAACGAGCCGTTTCCTGCCCGTTTCACACGCGGGTTACTCAAACGAAACCTATGTGGACAAGGTGGAGCTGCTTGGCAAGACGCGCGCCGAGTTCATCGGCCGCAAGTTGAAGGGCATAGAACGGCGGGCGCACATGAGCCTGTTCCGCGAGATGACGGAGGCGGAATCCAAGAATGGCTGGCGCGATTTCTTCGTTGAAAAGTTCGGCAAGGCCTGCACCATCCCCGACGGCTTGTGCATCGCCTGCTGGAACTGCTCACTGTTTGGCGGTTTGGAGGCGGGCAAGGGCGCAACGTTCTCTCGCGTGCGCTACTTCGACACCTTTTCTGTCGAGGACGCCGCCGAGTGTATCCAGACCGACGACTCGCCGGAGCAAATGGCGATTGGCAACACGGTGGGTGAAGACCTGAGTGTGGAGAGGGGCGAGGCATCGTTCCACCGCTACGAATACGTCAAGGCGGGCACGCGCTTTCCGTTCATCACCATCATCGAGAGCCCTGGCCTGCTGGATGTGGCGGGGTATCTTGCCGCTGTGAAGCTGGCGGACCAGCACGGCTACGGCAAGTATTCGGCGAGCCACGGGAAGTTCCAGACCGAGTTCCTCGCAGTCTCCACAGGCTATCCGCTCTTTTCGGTGCTGGACATGCTGACATGGCTGGAAAGCGAAGGGAAGTCTGGGGAGAGGGAGAGTAACGGCGGTAAGTCTGAGGGTGATAGGAGTGAGAATCGGATTGCTCAACGGCAGATAACCGACAAGCTGAGGTTTGAGGCGGCTGTCGGTTCGCCCGTCTCCCTGCTCGGCAGCGACGTGGACGAGGTGAGCAAGAAACTGGACAGCGAGTTCAAGGCCTACGTCGCTGCCCTCAACGCTCCACGGCAGGCCGACAACGCAGAGGCGAAGGGCAAAGGCAAGAGAGTCAAGTGAGGTGGGTTCAATGCTTTACGCGCGCGCCCTGCTGCTGCGCAACTGCGGGCGGTTCACGCACGTCAGCTCCGACTTCGGCTCACAGTATTACACGCACACCTTCGTCACCAGTGAGGCGCTCTATGCCGGCCTGACACGCGGAGTCACCTGGCGACATGAAAGCAAGTTCGTGGATCTGGCGGAAGACGCAAAGAAGTCCACGAGCAGTGATTACTTCGTGTGTGACTACAACGTGGACGCGAAGCCGCTCTGGTTCACGCCCGGTGTATTCGTGGATGGACATCTTGGCGTGCTGCCCAAGCAACGCGGCGTGGTCGACAAGAACGACTTCAACGTCGTGGATGAGGGTTATCCTGGCACAGGTGGGGGAGGACGTGCTTATTACTGCCCCACGTATGGACGCATCGAAAGCGTCTTGCCCGACCATCGGTTGTTGACCTGTGCTTTCTCTCTGAGGCGCACCGAGCTGGAGGGTTTCGTGTTGGGCCAGACCTTCATGCTGGGAAAGAAGCGAACGATGTTCCAGCTGGTCTGGCTCTCTGAGACTGATGAAGGGCTGTACCAGGAAGGGAACTGTGCCACACCGTTCCTACAAGTGGGCGTGGACGACGTGCGGCGTTTTGCCAGCTATGAGATCTTGGCAGCGACGATGCGGTACCTGCTCGTACGCGGCGAGTTGCGCGAATCAGGTTCGTACTGGCGTTTCTCGTGCGACGACCATCCGGTATGCCTGCCAGAATGGTACCTTCGCGTAAGCCCGATAGGGAGCTTGGTGGGTTGAGCGGTTCCACTTTCGCCGCCCACCATCTGACCTTCCGCTGTCGGGTGGTGGAGCCGATCGTCTTGCGGGAGCACAAGGGCTCCGCCATTCGGGGCGCCATCTTCGGCGCGGTGCGATATCAGTTCTGCGTCCGCAAGGAGCTGGAGAGCTGCCACCCCTGCCAGTTGGTCGCCAACTGCCCGGTCTCCTTCCTGCTCGCCACGGTGGACGACAACGGACGAAGGGGTGACGACGTTCCTCGACCCTACACCGTCCAGCCGCCCCTGGGACCGGCGGTTCAGTACGCCCCCGGGGAGCCGCTGGAGTTCGGGGTCACCCTCTACGCTCGCGCCCTGTCCCACCTTCCCTACCTCCTCGTGGCGGTTCGGAACCTGGAGCGGTACGGGCTCGGCGGGAGAACGCCCGGGCCGGACGGGTGGTGGCGGCGGGGCGGCTTCCGGATCGAGCGGATAGTCGCCACGGACCCCCTGGACGGCCGCACCGAGGTGGTGATGGAGGAGGGCGACAACCTGGTCCACGTGCCCGACTTCGGGGTGACCCACGAGGCCGTCCTGCGGAGGGCGGGCGCCATGGCGCAGCCGGAGCGGGTCACAGTCCACTTCCTGACCCCTACGCGGCTCATAGAGCAGGGGCGGCTGGTGCAGCGGCCCCTCTTCCGCCCCCTGTTCCAGCGGCTGGTCGAGCGACTCTCATCCCTCTGGGAGCAGTACGCAGGGGCCTCACCGCCCCTGGACTTCGCGTCGGTGATGGCCGCCGCCGAGCGGGTCCGCACGGTCGAAGATGCCACCCGCTGGGTGGAGCTGGAGAGCTACTCCTCGCGGCGCAACGTGCGAACCCCTATCGGTGGCTTCGTGGGGCTGGCGACCTTCGAGGGGCCGCTGGCTCCGCTCCTCCCCTGGCTCATCTGGGGGGAGTACACCCACGTGGGGAAGAACGCCGTGAAGGGCGACGGCTGGTATCGCCTGGAGACGGTAGGGGCCGATGTCTGAGCCGACGGCTGCTGAGGCGGGCCAGGAAGAGGAAGAGAAGAAGGAAGCGGAGCTCGGGGCCAGGGTCACCGAGGATGGCCATCTCCTGGTCACGGAGTTCGGCGCCTTTCTCGGACTCCACAGCGAGAGGCTCCAGCTCTCCCGCAAGGGGCAGTTGCTGCTGGAGGTCCCTCTGGTGAAGCTCGCCCACGTTCTGGTGCTGTCGAACGGAGTGTCCATCAGCAGCAACCTGATCCGCGAGTGCTGCTTGCGGGGCATTCCCGTTACTTTCGTGGACAGTCGCGGCGACCCCTACGCCACCGTCATCTCGCCCGACCTGACCGGGACGGTCCGAACCCGGAGGGAGCAGCTGCTGGCCTACGCGGACGGTCGGGGCGTCCACCTGGCCCGCTGCTTCGCACGGGGCAAGCTGGCCAACCAGGTGAACCTGCTGCGCTACTCGGCCAAGTACCGGCGATCCAGGGATCCCGAGCTGTTCGACCGCCTGCGGGAGCGCTGGCTCAGCATCGAGGATATCGCGGCGGGGCTGGATCGGCTCCAGGGCTCCACGGTGGAGGAGGTGCGTGGGGAGCTGCTGGCCGTGGAGGGGCGAGCGGCCCAGCACTACTGGGAGGGGGTGAGGGATCTGCTGGTCGAGGAGCACGATTGGCCGGGTCGGGAGACCCGGGGCGCCGATGATCTGATCAACTCCCTGCTCAACTACGGGTACGGCGTCCTCGCCTCCAAGGTGCAGCAGGCGCTGGTGCTGGCGGGCCTGGACCCATTCGCCGGGTTCACGCACGCCGATCGAGCCGGCAAGCACTCCCTGGTCTACGACCTCATAGAGGAGTTCCGGCAGGCGGTGGTGGACCGCACGGTGTTGGCGCTGCTGAACCGACGGATGGATCTGGCCGTGGAGGGGGGCAAGCTGACCGATGCGACCCGCCGGCTGGCCGCTGAGAAGGTGCTGGAGAGGCTAGAGCAGGGGACGGAGCGGTACGACGGGAAGAAGAGGTCGATCCGCGCCATCCTTCACGCCCAGGCTCGCCACATGGCCACCTACGTCCGGGGCGAGGGGAAGCCGTACTCCCCCTTCGTCGCAAGTTGGTAGAGGCGACGTGATCTGCCTGCTGGTGTACGACATCCCGAGCGACAGGCTGCGGGCAAAGGTGGCGGACATCTGCCTGGACTACGGCCTGGAGCGCGTCCAGTACAGCACCTTCCTGGGGGAACTGAACCACAACCGCCAGGGCGAGCTGCTCCAGAAGCTGCGGCGCCGCATCGGCAAGCAGGAGGCCAACGTGCGGCTCTTCCCCATCTGCGAGAAGGACCTCCGGCTCCGTCGCGAGATCGTGGTCCAGGAGACCGGCTCATGAACCCAGGACCCGGAGCTCAGAACGCCGAACCGGAATCGCTGCTGCAGCTAACGGTCAGCGACGTGCGGCAGTGGGTCTACTGCCCCAGGATCGTCTATTACCGCTTGTGCTTGCCGCTCAGGAGGCCCGTGACCTACAAGATGGAGGAGGGCAAGCTGCAGCACCAGCGGATCGAGGAGTTGGAGCGGCGGCGCACCCTGCGCTTCTACGGCCTGCGGGAGGAGGAGCGGAGTGGGGAGGTGGAGCGGTGCTTCCACCCACACCTGTACTCGCGAATGCTGGGGCTCTCGGGCGTGGTGGACCTGGTGCTGGTGGCGCCATCGGAGGCGATTCCGGTGGAATACAAGCACACCGAAGCGTCGCCGGGGCTGAATCACAAGTATCAGCTGGTCGCTTATGCCCTGCTGGTGGAGGAGCAGTGGGGCAGGCCGGTTCGGCGAGCCTTCGTGCATACCCTGGCAAGCGACCGGCTGGAGGAGGTGGCCATCACGCCCAACGGGCGCACCTTCGTGGGCAAGGTCCTGCGCGAGATCCGCGGCATGGTCGCGGCCGAGCGGTTGCCCGAGGCGACGCGGCAGCGGGGCAGGTGTGTGGACTGCGAGTACCGCCTCTTTTGTGGAGACGTGGAGGTGGGCGTTGTTCTTCCTGAGTGACGACGAACGGCGCATGGTGCTGGGCAAGCTGTTGCCGGAGCTGAGGATGGTGCAGGGTCGGTTCGACGCGAGGAGTGGATCCCCGGGGGGCGCTGCGCCCGGCTCGCTCGGCGAATCGTGGCCGGTGCGGTGGTGGCGGACGTGGCGCGGAGAGGGCTCTACAGGCCCACCTTCGCGAACCTGCTTCGCGGCGCCCCCGGTTTGGGGGTTCGCCGGGGCACGTTGCCGTCGGGGACCGGCCGGGTCGTGCGTGGGCCGCCGTGGATCTGCTTCGCAAAACCTATGGGGTACGGGGCAGAAAAGCGGTTCTCGAAAGGAGGGGGCACTGGGGGTGGAAAGTGGCATCCTGGCGCCGGGGAGTGACACACCAGGAAGGCCAGGAATGGGTCTGAGTCGACGCAGACGGGAATTTGGAGCAGCTACGTGCGTGCGCACGGGGGCGGTTCCGATGGTCACGATCCGATGAAGGATACTGAAAGACCCGTTGGGGCGCCGTGGCCGTCAGCGGGCCGGAGTTCCGATGGTCACGATCCGATGAAGGATACTGAAAGGAACGCCATGCAGTGGCAGTCTATGCAGGTCAGGCCGGTTCCGATGGTCACGATCCGATGAAGGATACTGAAAGACTACCCACACCAGCATGTAACCGAACTGGGCGCCCCCCGTTCCGATGGTCACGATCCGATGAAGGATACTGAAAGACCCCTTACCATTCCAGCGAGCTATCACCACCGCGGGATGTTCCGATGGTCACGATCCGATGAAGGATACTGAAAGTTGCCGGTGCGCTCGTGTATCACCCCGCCGGGGATGCGTTCCGATGGTCACGATCCGATGAAGGATACTGAAAGGTCATCCTGCTTTTTGGTGTACTTGCCGGCAGGGACGTTCCGATGGTCACGATCCGATGAAGGATACTGAAAGGAGCCTGGGGGGCACCTCCAGCAGCATCACGGGTGCTCGTTCCGATGGTCACGATCCGATGAAGGATACTGAAAGATGATAGATTCCAGCGCCGCAGCATCCTGGAGCAAGTTCCGATGGTCACGATCCGATGAAGGATACTGAAAGTAGGAGCACCAGGGCGATCAGGGCCATGGACGCGAGGTTCCGATGGTCACGATCCGATGAAGGATACTGAAAGTGGGAGGCCGAGCCTGCCGCCCCTGCTCCCGTGCCCACGTTCCGATGGTCACGATCCGATGAAGGATACTGAAAGTCGCAGTAGCGCCATCATTCTGAACGCCACCTGCGCGTTCCGATGGTCACGATCCGATGAAGGATACTGAAAGGCATGGAAGGGCGGATGCTACGTGAGTGGTCACGGGTGTTCCGATGGTCACGATCCGATGAAGGATACTGAAAGAAGCTGTCCAGGTGAGATAGTCGACCTGCGTATCGAAGTTCCGATGGTCACGATCCGATGAAGGATACTGAAAGGAGGCAGGTCCGTGGTTATGACCGTCGGCTTGTGCATTGTTCCGATGGTCACGATCCGATGAAGGATACTGAAAGTTTGGCAAGGAGGTCGACGGCCGCATGGGGGCGGTTGTTCCGATGGTCACGATCCGATGAAGGATACTGAAAGTGGTCCAGCAGCAGGCCGCGTAGTTCCCTTGTGGGGGGTTCCGATGGTCACGATCCGATGAAGGATACTGAAAGAGGAGTATAACAGTCGGCCTCCCATCGGAGTTGACAAGTTCCGATGGTCACGATCCGATGAAGGATACTGAAAGATCCCAGTAATCCCTGTGAGCAGAGGTGTCCAGGTGGTTCCGATGGTCACGATCCGATGAAGGATACTGAAAGTTGAGCCTCCACCTTCGAGACGCCGTAGCTACGCGGTTCCGATGGTCACGATCCGATGAAGGATACTGAAAGTTGCGTGAGGCACTGCGCCACATCAAGGATGGCGGCGTTCCGATGGTCACGATCCGATGAAGGATACTGAAAGCCACCACTCTCTGTGTGCCCTGCTACGGGCTCTACAACGTTCCGATGGTCACGATCCGATGAAGGATACTGAAAGGTACAGTTGGTTGTCGTACCGCTCGCTGTACCGCTCGTTCCGATGGTCACGATCCGATGAAGGATACTGAAAGATGTGGACGGACCGCCAAAGAAGAAGGTAGAAGCGGTGTTCCGATGGTCACGATCCGATGAAGGATACTGAAAGCATAGAGACACTGACCATCCTGTCGAGTGTAGTGGAGGTTCCGATGGTCACGATCCGATGAAGGATACTGAAAGACGTCTGTGCAACCCAGCGTTCAACGTGGCCGGCATCGGTTCCGATGGTCACGATCCGATGAAGGATACTGAAAGGACTCCCGTCCTCCCGCGTCTTCTTCAGTTGGGCCGGGGTTCCGATGGTCACGATCCGATGAAGGATACTGAAAGACCAGCTATCCCCGACCTTGACGCTGTAGGGCCGCCAAGTTCCGATGGTCACGATCCGATGAAGGATACTGAAAGCTACTCTACCGGCATGTCACAGGCGACGGTGGACGGCGTTCCGATGGTCACGATCCGATGAAGGATACTGAAAGTGAAACCAGGGAGGAGTTCCATCCGTCGCAGGCCTCGTTCCGATGGTCACGATCCGATGAAGGATACTGAAAGCTTGCAGGCGATGCTCAGGGCGACCGCCCGCCCCTCAAACCGTTCCGATGGTCACGATCCGATGAAGGATACTGAAAGTAGGTGTGACGGAATCCCCTCGGTCCTGTGATGGTGCGTTCCGATGGTCACGATCCGATGAAGGATACTGAAAGTGTCGAGCGTTGGTGAGCATCCACCAGTAGTTGGACGTTCCGATGGTCACGATCCGATGAAGGATACTGAAAGGCCCTCGTTGCGTGGCCAGCCGTTACCTCTCGATCAGTTCCGATGGTCACGATCCGATGAAGGATACTGAAAGTGCCGGTGACGCGCTTGTTGAGTTCGCCCACGAGGCCGTTCCGATGGTCACGATCCGATGAAGGATACTGAAAGCCACCGCCGCCGACTGCATCCGCTCAGCTGCCACCCAGGTTCCGATGGTCACGATCCGATGAAGGATACTGAAAGTTCGGCCCCACCTCCCTGGCCTCGGCCACGTAGCTGCGTTCCGATGGTCACGATCCGATGAAGGATACTGAAAGACGGCCAGGACTTGGCGAACGAACTGCTGAACATGAGTTCCGATGGTCACGATCCGATGAAGGATACTGAAAGCCATCATTGGCGAGCAGGAGCAGGTACTGGCCGCACTGGTTCCGATGGTCACGATCCGATGAAGGATACTGAAAGTGCCCCCACTGTGGGGCAGACGTCGAGGTCTGGCTAGTTCCGATGGTCACGATCCGATGAAGGATACTGAAAGAAGATCGAACTCGCTCTGCAGAAGCTCGGCGTGCTGGCCGTTCCGATGGTCACGATCCGATGAAGGATACTGAAAGGCAAATTGGGAGTCGTCACTCCGTTGATGGTGCTACCGTTCCGATGGTCACGATCCGATGAAGGATACTGAAAGTTATACAGGCGGCGCAGCGAGATTCAAAAACTCGTGCTCGTTCCGATGGTCACGATCCGATGAAGGATACTGAAAGTTCCGTCCGAGGTCCGGGCGAAATCACCCTGTGCCGTGTTCCGATGGTCACGATCCGATGAAGGATACTGAAAGACTTGGCTGGCGTACCCGACCCGACGATCAATCAATGTTCCGATGGTCACGATCCGATGAAGGATACTGAAAGTGGGAGCCCGAGGGCCAATGCCCAAACCCACTCGACGTTCCGATGGTCACGATCCGATGAAGGATACTGAAAGCAGCAGCCTCCACCACCACTGCCATCCTGCTCCGCCGGTTCCGATGGTCACGATCCGATGAAGGATACTGAAAGATATGGCGGATCGGTTATTAGAGCATCCACGCTTCGTTCCGATGGTCACGATCCGATGAAGGATGGCGAAGGGCATCGGATCGACGGCCTCCATTGCGCCGTAGTGGTCTCGGACGAGCCGTACAACTGGCTCTCGACCGTAGTGGTGGTCCCGTTCTCCAGCAGCGCCAGACCGGATGACATTCACCCTGAGACTACGATCGACGGTACCAGGACGCGGGCGATGGTGGAGGCGGATCGTCCCTACGCGGGTGGGGGAGGGCCGAGGACGAACGACTGAAGTCGTTACTACAGGCCGTTGTCCGCGCGCGGGCGGGGGTGAACGGGGGCGAACACAAGGTTCGTCCCTACGGTGGCGGGTTGTCCGCGGGCGGGTGGGGGATGGTTCGTGGGCG
>JAJZQR010000020.1 GCA_021806765.1 Chloroflexota bacterium
CGATGGGCTTTCCCTCCGCCTCGGCCTGCCAGTAATGGAATCGACCGCCCTTCTGGATCTGCCAGTGCATGCCGGTGGTGCGCCGGTCGTAGACGTGCATCCGGTAGATCCCCAGGTTGCGGCGGCCGGTGATCGGGTGGGTGGTCATCACCAGGGGGAAGGTGAAGAACCGGCCTCCGTCCTGGGGCCAGCACTTCAGGATCGGCAGGCGGTCCAGATCGGGCTCTTCCGACAGTTCCTGGCTGAGGGCGGAGCCTCGACTCCGGCTGACCCGCATGGCCAGCAGCTCTCGCAGGGTGGAGCGCTGGGACCAGATCGCCCCTATGGTGGGGGGGTTGAGGCTCTCCACCAGCTTCACCAGCTTCTCGCCGATCTCGCCGGGGTGCCGCCCCAGGGCCAGCTCGATCCGACGCTCCGAGCCGAAGAGGTTGATGGCCAGAGGGAAGTCGGAGCCCTTCACCCGCTCGAACAGCAGGGCAGGCCCCTTCTCCTTGACCACCCGGGTGGCGATCTCGGTGATCTCTAGCTCCGGGTCCACCTCAACCTGGACCCGTTTCAGTTCCCCCTGGCGCTCTAAGTAGAGGAGAAAGCCCTGCAGGTCGGAAAAGGAGCTATCAGCCATCAGCGGTCAGCCTCCAGGTTGGGGGTCAGGGGTCGGGGGTCAGGGGCCGGCAGCACGGGGTAGCCGACGGAGCGCAGCAAGAGGGCCCGCAGGGAGGGGAGCCAGCGCTCCAGGGGATCCGCGCTCTCGGCGTACAGCCAGCGGGTGACCACCTCGTTGATGGCGCCTAACCAGACCCGGGCGGCGGTCTCGGTGTCCTGGGGCGGGATGGAACCGTCGGCTACAGCCCGGTCCAGGTGGCGCTTGATGGCCTCGGTAAGGCGTGCCCGGAGGGCGAACAGCTTGGGATCGAAGCCCCGGCCCAGACCCACCACCTCGATCAGCAGGATCCTGGCGAAGCTGCGATGGGAGGCGAAGGCCTCCAGGACGGTGCGCAACGCCACCTCCACCTTGGCGATCCCGCCCTTCTCCGAGGCGATGGCGGAGTCCATCCGATCGATCAACTGGTTGGCCAGGAACTCCACCAGGGAGAGGAATATCGCCTGCTTGTTGGGGAAGTGGAAGTAGACGGCCCCCTTGGAGGTGCCGGAAACCCGAACGATGTCGTCGACGGCGGTGTCGTGGTAGCCCCTGTCGGCAAAGACCTGGACGGCCGCCTCCAGGATCCGCCGCCGGGTGGACTGCCGGCGCTCGGCCTGCCGGTCGCCGCTCTTGACCTCCTCTTCCTGCCCCCAGTCGATGGTCATGGCCCCTCCCCGGTTACCCCACAACAGAAAACCGACCGACGCGTCGGTTTGTTTTTCTTCCCCCGGCATTATATCTGGGGCCGGCAACGGCGTGCAATAATAGGGGGAGGAGGTGGGTCATGGATATCGTCGCCAACGGAGAGAGCCTCACCATAGAACAGGTCGCAGCGGTAGCCCGCGACGGGGCGCAGGTCCGGACGGAGCTTCCGCCCCGCTTCCATGCCTCCCGGGAGCTGGTCCTGGCCAAGGTCGGCGGCCCCGACCCGGTCTACGGCATCAACACCGGCTTCGGCCAGCTGGCCACCATCCGCATCCCCCGGGAACAGGTGGCGGAACTGCAGCGCAACCTGATCATGAGTCACTCCGCCGGGGTCGGCGAACCCGTCCCCACCGAGGTGTGCCGCGCCATGCTGCTACTGCGGCTGAACGCCCTGGCCAAGGGGTACTCCGGCGTGAGGGAAGAGCTGGTGGCCCTGCTGGCGGAGATGCTGAACCGGGGCGTGCATCCCCGGATCCCCAGCCGGGGGTCGGTGGGGGCCAGCGGCGACCTGGCCCCCCTGGCCCATCTGGCCCTGGTGGTCATCGGCCAGGGCCAGGCCGAGCATCGCGGTGAACTGCTACCAGGGGACGAAGCGTTAGCCCGGGCGGGGTTGGCACCCCTCCAACTTGAGGCCAAGGAGGGGCTGGCCCTCATCAACGGGACCCAGTTCATGACGGCCTACGGGACCCTGGCCCTCCACGACGCCGGGAGACTGGTGGAGACCGCCGAGATCGCCTCCGCCCTCAGCATCGAGGCCTTCAAAGGTTCCATGCGCCCCTCGGACCCGCGACTCCAGGCGGTCCGGCCCCACCCGGGCCAGATCGCCGCGGCAGCTCACCTCCACCAGCTGCTGGAGGGGAGTACCATCGTGGAGTCCCACCAGCACGACTGCCCTCGGGTGCAGGACCCCTACTCCCTCCGCTGCACCCCTCAGGTTTTCGGGGCGGTCCGGGAGGGGCTCGCTTTCGCCCGCCAGATGATAGAGCGGGAGATCAACTCCGCCACCGACAATCCCCTCTGCTTCCCCGAAGACGGGGAGGTGATCTCCGGAGGCAACTTCCACGGCCAGCCGGTGGCCCTGGCCCTGGACGTTGCCAAGCTGGTGCTAACCCAGCTTGGCAACTTCTCGGACCGGCGCAGCTACCGGCTCCTCAGCACCGAGTTCAGCGGGTTGCACCCCTTCCTGGCCAAGAACCCCGGGCTGAACTCCGGCTACATGGTGGCCCAGTACACCGGTGCGGCCCTCTGCGCCGAGAACCAGACCCTGGCCGTCCCCTCTTCCCTCCACTCCATCCCCACCTCCGCCGGCATGGAGGACTTCAACTCCATGGGGGCCACGTCGGCCGTCCACCTGCGGACCGTGGTGGAGAACGTCCAGCGGATCGTAGCGGTGGAGCTGTTGTGCGCCGTCCAGGGAGTGGAGGAACGACGCCCCCTGCGGACCACCCCTGCGCTGGAGTCCGCCATCGCCTGCGTCCGTGCCGTGGCCCCCTCGCTGGAATCGGACCGCCCCTTGTCGGGCGAGATCGAGCGGGTAGCGGGCCTTATCCAGAAGGGCATCCTCCTGGAAGCGGTGTCCAAGGCGCTGGACTAGGCAGAGTGGTGCATTAGTACTTTTGGGCTATTTACTTGAAGTTGCTTCAGCTTAAACTGACGCTCGGCGGATCTGTACGCCCGAGTTCTCTCATCGAAAAGAGCAAACCCATCGAGAGGTGGGGACGCAAAGCCAATGGGTCCGTACCGGCCGTATCGGCGCGAGGAGGATTGCCAGGTTGCCGCAAGGAGAGCTGCGCCCAGCAGTTCCTGGGTAGGTGTGCCCTTCACGGCGACAGGCACGGTCACCTGGTGAGCGCCCCAACCCTCGGCAAGCCGCGGGGAGGTGTACCATGCGCAAGGCTACTTATACCCTTATGGTGACGTTGGCACTGGCGGCCATGTTCGTTCTGTCGACGGCGGTGGCCATGGCTGGTTGGGGCTACGACGATTGCCCGCCGGCCTCCCACAAGGCCCAACCTGCTCAGGCAGCCCTCGACAACTGGAGCAACGTGTACCCGACGCCCAATTCCCACGCTATCGACAACCCCGGCAACAAGTAGAGACTATCTCCCGGAACGTTGCCGCGAGCTTCAGGTGGCCCGAGGTAGGGATCGGCGGAAGCCGAATCCTGGCAGGGTTCTTATGGCAAGTCGCATGATCGGCAGCCTCCAGCCGGCAGAGATGCCAGCGGCTGGAGGTTGCCTGTTTGCGCTAATCTGAGGAAGCTCTGGAGCAGAAGACGAGCAGATGAGACGCTTCTCGCGCCCCATCCAGATCTACATCCTACTGGTGATCCTGGGTGGAAGCGAGGTCCTGCTCCTGACTTCGCCCCACCAGATCGGCAACTCGGAGTTGGCCATCCTCCTCACCCTGGCGGTAGGGGGAGTCCTCGCCGGCATGCACCCGCTGCCTCTAGTGGGTCGCCACGCCACCATCGACCTGACCGGCGGGATCCTGCTGATGGCCGTCCTCCTCGCCAGCCCATCGGTCGCCTGCCTGTTAGCGGCCGTGGTATCCATCGTCTCGGGACTGGCCTTGCGGCGCCGCTTCTGGAACGTCCTCTTCAACGCCAGCGCAGAGGTGCTGGGCACAGGTCTGGCTGGGGCCCTCTACCATGGTGTGGCCGATCCCGCATCCCTTCCCTTCGACAGCTGGATCAACACCGGCGCTCTCTTTCTTGCCGCCAGCAGCTACTGGCTGGCCGAGAGCGCCGTGGTAACGGTTCTGGTAGCTGCCCGGAACAGAGAACCCTTCCTGCAAACCTACGTCAAAAACTGGCACGAGGTGTACATCCAGTGCACCTTGCTGGCGCTCCTGGCAGTGCTGGGAACCGCCGCCTGGCACCAGGGACCAGTCTACGCCTTCCTTCTGCTGGTGCCGGCAGTGGCCATCTATCAGCTTCTCAGCATCACCAAGCTGAAGCAGGAACAGGCAATCCACGCCATCGAGATCATCGCAGAGGTGCTGGACCGCCGAAACCCCTTCACCTTCCAGCACTCTCACCGGGTCGCGGAGCACTGTGTCAGGATCGCCCGACATCTCGGTCTGCGCCACAACGACGTCGAGGTGTTGCGCCGAGCGGCGCTCATCCACGACATCGGAAAGCTGGGGTTGGGCGAACCTGTAGAGGAGATGCCGACCAATAAGGGGGTACTGACTGACTACCAGTTCTACAGCCTGAAGCAGCACGCGCAACTGGGAGCCATGATGGCCCGGGAGATCCCTGCCTTCGAGGGGGCCGAGGAGCCGATCCGGTACCACCACGACTGGTACGACGGCAGCCGCGTGTCCAAGGATCACGCCGGGGAGGAGATCCCCCTGGGAGCCCGAATCCTCGCCGTGGCGGACACCTATGACAACCTCTGCATGGCCAACGGCGAGGCCAACCTGGCTTACGACCCCAAGGCCGTGGAGCAACTCCGCACCATGGGAGGAAGGCGCTTGGACCCGGACCTCCTGGCTCGGTTCCTCGAACTCCTCCAGTCGGGGGAGGCGGCCCAGCCGCTCTTCCTACAACAGGCCGGTCCCTCCATGCCCCTTGCCACCTGAGATAGGGCGGCCGGCCGCAACGCTGCGCTCGCTCGCGTCACGCTCCCGGCCCGAGGCTCCGTCAGCCAGGGTCGAACCCCCGCCGGATTCCCCCAGCCATTATAGCCCGAGATACGCTTCCTTCACATACTGATTGTCCCGAAGCTGGGCGGTGGTACCCTGGACCGTTATCCTCCCGGTCTCCAGGACGTAGCCCCGATGGGCCACCGAGAAGGCCTGGGCAAGGTTCTGCTCCACCAGCAGGATCGCAACCCCCGTCTGGCCGATCTCGACGATCTTCTGGAAAACCGTCTCCACCACTACCGGCGCCAGCCCCAGGGAGGGCTCGTCCAGCATCAGCAGCCGCGGCTTCAGCATCAGGGCCCGACCGATGGCCAGCATCTGCTGCTCGCCACCCGAGAGGGTTCGAGCCTCCTGCTTCTGCCGCTCGTGCAGTCTCGGAAAGAGGCCGAACACGATGTCGAGGCTCTTCTGTCGATCGGCCTTAGTCCGCTGCGAGAAAGCACCCACCAGCAGGTTCTCCAGAACGTTCAGGGTCTGGAACACCCCGCGCCCCTGGGGCACATGGGCGATCCCCAGATCGGGCAGACGGTGGGCAGGGAGGCTCAACAGATCCCGCCCGTCGAAGAGGATCCGACCCGAGACCGGCCTCAGGAGACCGGAGATGGTCCAGAGGGTCGTGGTCTTGCCCGCCCCGTTGGCCCCGAGGAGCGCAACGATCTCGGCCTCGCCCACCTGGAGGGAGAGGTCGTGCAGCACCTGCACGTCGCCGTAACCCGCGTTGACCCCCGCGACTTCAAGCATGCCGGTACCCCCGCCCGAGATAGGCCTCGATCACCTTCTGGTCGGCCGCCACCTCGGCAGGCGTCCCCTCCGCTATCTTCTCCCCGTGGTCCAGCACCACGATCCGGTCGGAGACGTTCATGGTTGCTCGCATCACATGCTCGATCACCAGCATGGTCAGCCCCTTCTCCCTCAACCGCCGCAGGGTGCCCAGGGACTCGTCGATCTCCCGGGGGTTTAGCCCCGCCATCACCTCGTCCAGCATGAGCAGCTTCGGCTGCGAGGCCAGGGCCCGGGCCAGTTCCAGCCGCTTTCGGTTCTGGACCGTGAGGCTCCTGGCTGGCACTCGAGCGAAGGGGGTTAGGCCCACCGTCTCCAACGACTCCTCAGCCATCGTCCTCGCCTGGATGGGGTCATCGGTCCGGAGGAAGGCTCCGATCATCACGTTATCCAGGGTGGGTATCTCCAGGAAGGGCTTGGACGACTGGAAGGTGCGGACCACCCCGAGGCATGCCACCTGGTTGGGCTTCAAGCCCACCAGATTGTGTCCTCTCAGCATCACCCGGCCAAGGTCGGCCCGGTAGTAGTTGGTGATCAGGTTCACCAGGGTGCTCTTGCCGGCGCCGTTAGGCCCGATCAGCCCCAGGATCTCCCCCTGCTGAATCTGGAAACTGACGTTGTTCACAGCCGTCAGGCCGCCGAACCGTTTGGTGACACCCTCGATGCTCAGCAACACCACGCCTTCACCCCTTTCCTCCGATTCGGGCCAGCAGCGACCGGTAGGGCCGCTCCAGCCAGAGGATCAGGCCGCGAGGGCTGAAGAGCACGATGAGGATCAGCAGGATCGCGTAGAGGATCAGGGAGGCGCCGGCCTTGCCGCTGCCGAAGAGAGCGTTGCTGACCTCGGTCAGGGGGATCAGGATGGCCGCACCCAGCACCGGCCCCCACACTGTCCCCATCCCCCCGATGATGGCGATCAGCACGATCTTGATGGAGAGATCGATGCTGGACACGCTCTCTGGATCGATGTAGGCGATGTAGACGGTATAGAAGGCTCCCACCAGCCCGGTGAGCGCCGCGCTGAGGGCCAGCGCCTTCAGCTTGGTCGCGGTGAGGTCGACACCGATGGACTCGGCGGCATCTTGATCCCCCCGAATGGCCGCCAGGTAGTAGCCCATTTTGGACCTGGAGACCCGATAGCCAGCGTACACCCCCAGCAGCAGGATCGCCAGGCCAAGGTAGTAGTAGGGCTCTGCCGTAGCAAACTGCAGGTTGAGGAGGTTGTCCCCCCTGAAGGGCACGATCAGCCCAAGGGGTCCCCTGGTGTACTCCCGGAAGTAGAGCAGCAGGATGCGGGTGATCTCGTTGAAGGCGAGGGTGCCCAGGGCGAAGTAGGGCCCCCTCAACCGAAAGGTCGGGTAGCCGATGATCAGAGCCCCCAGCACCGCCGCACCGATACCCACCAGCCCACCCAGGAGGGGAGTCACCCCCAGGTTGATCAGCAGCAACCCCGTGGGATAGGCCCCCAGGGCGAAGAGGGCTGAGTGGGCCAGCGACAGCTGGCCTCCGAACCCTCCGATCAGGTTCCAGGCGCAGCCCAAGGCGCCGAAGTAGAAGATGTTGGTGGCCAGACGCAGCAGGTAGTCGTCGGGAGCAGCCAGGGGGAAGACCAGGGCCACCGCCAGCAGCAGGAGAGGAAGGGCGTTGCCTGGCGAGAGGATGGCACTCTTCCTCCTGGTAGCAGGTAACCTCGTGGCGTCCATCAGTAGAGACGGCCTCCACCGATAATCCCCGTGGGCTTGAAGATCAGAACCAGCAGGAAGATGACGAACACCCCGAACATGGAGAGGTCCAGGGCCACGAACTGGCCTGTCAGCGACTCGGTGACGCCGATCACCAGGGCCCCCAGGACGGCCCCCAGGATGTTACCCATTCCCCCCAGGACGACCACCACGAAGGCGATCATGCCGAAAAACACCCCGGCCCTGGGGTAAGTGTTGAAGAATGGGGTCATCAGGGTACCCGCGGCCGCGGCAAGGGCGATGCCGATGCCGAAGGCCAGGACGTACATCTTCACCGGATCGATGCCCATCAAGATGGCCCAGTCCCGATTCTCCGAGGTGGCCCTCAGGGCTCGCCCCAGATCGGTCTTAGTGAGGAAGGCCCACAGCACGGCCGCCAGCAGCAGCGCCACCAGGAAGGCGATCAGCCGTGGCAACGGAATGCGCACGGTCCAGAGGCTGAGGGCGGCAAAGGAGTAGGGGGTAGGGACGGCTCGGGGCTCAGGCCCCCACAGCAGCAACGCTCCGTTCATCAGCAGCACCGAGACACCCAGGGTGAGCAGGATCTGGGTCTCGTGGGGTTCGGCCACCACCCGCTGGATCAGGACCCTCTGAACCAGAGCGCCGAACAGGAACATCAGCGGCGGGACGGCAAAGATGAGAAGAAGGGGGTCTACTCCCGTGAAGTAGTGAAGCCAGTAGGTGGCGAACATCCCCAGCATCACGAACTCCCCATGGGCGAAATTCACCACGTTCATGGTGCCGAAGATGATGGTGAGGCCCACTGCCACCAGGGCATAGAGCCCGCCCATCAGCAAACCATTGACGACGGCCTGAGCGAAGGGAGTCAAGTCCATGATCTCCATTACCTGTCTTCGGGAATTCGGGGACTGAGGACCGAGCCCATTCTCTCAGTCCTCAGTCCTCATCACTCAGTCCCTGACGGCTAGCGGATGGGCCAGGCGACATCGACGTTCTGCGCCTTCTCCGGGTACACGGTGTGAGGCTCCCCGTTCTGCCACTGGATCATGGTGGGGAACACCTCTCTACTCATGCCCGTCTCGTCGAACTGAATCGTCCCCGGCTGCATCATGGTGGCAGGACCGCTGGTGATCTTGATCTTGGAGAGAGTCTCCCGCACTCTGGCGGGGTCGGCGGATCCAGCGGCCTCCATGGCCTCCTTCAGAACCCAAACGGCAGCGTAGTGCTCGCCGGCCTGCTCTGGCATATAGCTACCGTACTTCTCCTTGTACCGCCTGGTCACGTCCACCTTCTGGGAGTCGGATGTGATGTTCTTGCTGTCCCAACTCCAGGAGCCAACGCTGAAGATGCCGTTCACCTTGTCTCCCAGCGACTTGTGGATGTCGGGCCAGATGAAGGCGGCCCCGCCCCCAATCAGCACTGGCAGGTAGCTCATCTGGTGCATGGTGGTGACGATCAGGGTGCCGTCGACGGTGTAGGAAACGGGGAACACCGCCTGGGCGCCAGCGGACTTGACGGCGGTAACCAGAGGGGCCGCGTCGCTGAAGCCTGCCGGGTAGGACTGGTCTATGACGACCTTGTAACCCTCCTGCTCGGCGATCTTTCGCAGTCCACCGGCCGTTGAGGTCCCGTAGGCGGTGTTCTCGTAGATGAACCCCACCTTCTCCACGGGGATGTTGTACTTCTTCTTGAGGAAAGAAAGGAACTCCACCTGCATGGCGCCGAACATGCTGCCCTTGGGGGCTATCTGGAAGATGTTCTTGTAGCCCTGCTTGGTGATGTCGTCAGAAATGGAGGAGGTGACCATAGGCACCCCCCGTTTTTCCATCACTGGTAGCGCCGACAGGGTAAACTGGCTGACGCCGCAACCGACGGCACCCGCCATCCTGTTCTGGCTGAGGTTTCGCTCGATGACGGTGGGAACCTGGGCCGCATCGCTGGTGATGTCGGCCACCACCAGGTTCAGCTTCGTCCCGCCCAGAGCTTTGATGCCACCCTGGGAGTTGATGTCGTCCACGGCCATCTGGGCCCCATTACGGCTCATGGTGCCCAGGTCCACCTGGGAACCGCTGAGAGCGACCCACAAGCCGACGTTGATGGGCTCGACCTTGGGGGCTTCCTTGGAGGAGGAGGCGGGCACGGAAACCGAGGCGGGGGCCTGCTGCTGGCAGGCGGAGGTGGTGCCCACGAAGAGAACCAGGGTTGCCAGGATTGCCGGCAGGGCAAAAGAACGACGGTGTCTCATCAGGGATGCCTCCTCGTAGAAATGAGCTTCCTGAACGACAACGAGGCATGAGACAGCGATTTGGAGCGACCTACCCCATCCCACCTCCTTCCCGAGGCGCCTTCACTCTGGTGCGCAACCGAACTCGAGGCTAAACCCAAAAAGAGCAGCGCGGCCCGGATAGGCCACGCTGCCAGTGCAACCCTTCGCTGGAACACCGGAAATGCGGCTGGAATGCCAGCAACCAACTCCGCTTATACCAAACCGCGTTAGGTGTGTCAAGGTAGATCCTCAACCTGCCTTGCCCACCGGGTCAATGGGGCCACTTGACAGGATGAGCCGTTCTGTGGTGAAATTCCTGCACCGTTCTTGCCGTCGGCAGGAAAAGCGCCAGCTTCGCCTCCCACCTTGCGAGGATTCCCGTGACCCAGGACTCATTTACCGACACTATAGCCAAGCATAGCGGCACCTTTACGGACGCTCAGCAGCGGATCGCTGAGTTCGTGTTGCGGAATGCCTCGCAGGTGGCATTCTTGAATGCCCGCGAGCTTGGGGATGCGGTTGGCATCAGCGAGTCCTCGGTGATTCGCTTCGCGTACTCCGCAGGCTTCGATGGCTATCGTGCGCTGCAGTCTGCAGCCCAGCAGATGGTCAACTCCCAGCTATCCATGCAGCAACGCTACATTCAGCACTACCAGACCGCGCGCGACGTAGTAGCAACCACCATTCGCAACGATATCGAGAACCTCGAAGCCTTAGGTCACTCCTTGAACAGCTCAGAGGTCGAGCGAGCTGCGGCCCAGATCGGCCGAGCTCGCCGCTGTTACGTGGTCGGTTTCCGAGGAGCAGCGGGCCTCGCCCTGATCGCCTCCGGCGCCATCAACCAACTGTGCCACAACGGGATCCAACTTGCCCTGGACACGGGAGATGCGGTGGATCAGCTGGTGGGAGCAGGCCCGGACGATTGCCTTCTGGCCATCTCCTTCCGGAGATATGCCCATCGCACTCTCCGTATCGCTCGATTCGCTCACCAGCGAGGCGTCTTTGTCATCGCCGTGACAGACAGCCTCTTCAGCCCGTTGCGCGCCTACGCCAACGTCCTGCTATCGGCCGAGGTGGAGTCGCCCAACTACTGCTACTCGCTGAGCGCACCCCTCTGCGCTATCAACAGCCTGATCCTGGCTCTCAGCCAGCTCATGGGCAGCAGGGCAGCAGATCAGATCCGAGACTGGGAAGAGACCTATCGCCAGTTCGACCTTCTCGAGGGACTGGGCAGCACGGAACGTGAATAGATGGCTCACAGTCTGATCGAACTGATAGAGGCTCAGCGGCCCGCCCTGGTCGATGATCTCCAGGCGCTGCTCCGCTTCGATACCAGCCTGCCTCCGGGCCACGGCTACCCGGAGATCACCGCATGGCTGGCTGAGCAGGTCGCCGGACTGGGCTTCAGCGCCGAACGCGTGACCGTCCCCGAGGCATTGTGGCACCAACCCGCCCTGGGTTTCGACGGGCCGAGAGTGAACCTGGTAGCCCGGCGTCGGGCAGGGCGTCCCCCCCTCTCGATCTACGCCCACACGGACGTGGTGCCCGCTGGACCTGGCTGGTCGCTCCCCCCCTTCCAGGGAGTCGTAAAGGACGGCCGGATCTACGGTCGTGGTGCGGGTGACATGAAAGGAACCATCGCCAGCCTGCTGGCAGCGCTGCGGGCGCTGGAGGCGGCCGGGTGGCCTCTGGCCTTCGACCCCATTTTGCTCTTCTGCACCGACGAGGAGGGTGGCACCTACCCAGGTATTCGCTACCTGGCAGAGCAGGGATTCGTCGAGGGCCACCTGCTCTGCATGGACGGACAGGCCGCGCCACGCCGCTGGGCCGGGTGTTGCGGCATGGTGGACTACAGGATCACCGTGCAGGGTCGAGGCGGCCACAGCGGAGGGTCCGGCGAAACGGTGAATGCCATCGAATCCGCCGTGCCGGTGCTGCAGTCGCTCCTGGAGTTGAAGAGCCGGGTAGAGAGCAGGGCCTCCGACATGCCGGCGGCGCCCCACGAGCGAACGAGCCACGTACACGCGCGGCTGAACGTCACCGTTTTTCATGGCGGGACCAAGCCCAACGTCATACCGGCCGAGTGCGAGCTGTGGGTCAACCGACGGTACCTCCCCGAAGAGTCGCTGGAGGCCGTCCTGGCAGAACTGGAGGCAGCTGCGCGGGTGGAAGGCGTCGCCGTCGGACTCGACGGACCCGCGGCCCATCTTCCGCCCGTTCTGGACCCCCTGGGCCCTCACTGGCCCCGCTGGGAAGCGGCGCTGGCCCAGGGCTTTGGATTCCGTCCATCCGACTTCGTCCGCTACGGGGCAAGCAGCTCTTCAGATATGGGTTGGGTTCAGACGGCCGGACTCCAGGAGATCCTGCTCGGGGGCGTCTCTCGACCGGACGGCAACGTCCACGGCCCGGACGAGTGGGTCGCCATCGACGACCTGCTGGGCCTCGCCCGCGCCCTGGCGATTTACCTGTCGGATCAGACGGCTTCGTCGACACAATCTGAAGTCTAGGAGGAGTGGAGCGAAATGAAACAGAAGATAACCCGCCGCCAGTTCCTGAAGGGGTCCTCGCTGCTAGCCCTGACCGCCGCTCTGGCGAGTTGCGCCCCATCGCCCGCGCCCGGCAGCGCGCCCACGTCCGCACCGGCAGGTGCATCCGCATCGGCCGCCACCTCCGCGCCGGCGGCCGTCGCCGCACCGACGGCCGCGACCGCCCCTCGTGCCGGAGGGTGGCTCAAGGTGAGCGTGAGCATGCGGCCCAACACCCTCAACCCGCTCAAGCAGGTCAACAGCGCCGAATACATGCTCGGGGAGATGATGTACTCCGGTCTCACCAGGCTGGGCAAGAAGATGGAGGCGGTGCCCGACCTGGCCACCTCCTGGGAGCACAACGCCGACCTCACGGAGTGGACCTTCAAGCTGCGCAAAGGGGTGAAGTTCCACACCGGCGACCCGGTGACACCGAAGGACGTGGTAGCCACCTTCAAGGCCATCATGGACCCCAAGGTCGCCTCCCCGGGCGCCAAGAACGTCGGCCCGATCCAGTCGGTGGCAGAGAAGGGGGACGACGCCGTCGTCTTCAAGCTGAGCGGTCCCTATGCCGACCTCCCAATCTCGATAGCCTACACCGACGCGAAGATCGTCCCGGCCAAGGCCCTGGACAACATGGATGATCTGGCCACGAAGGATTTCGGCTCCGGCCCTTTCAAGCTGGTGGATTTCACCCCGGGCTCCACCGTCAAGCTGGCTAAGAACCCCGACTACTTCCTGTCGGGCAAGCCCTACCTCGACGGGGTCATCCAGGCCGTGTACCCCGATAGCACCGCCGAGGTCGGCGCCCTCTTGAACGGAGACGTGGACCTGAACACCCAGGTAGACCCGAGCCAGTTCCCCAGGCTGCAGAAGCAGACCGGCGTCGTGCCGCTCCGCACCCCTTCGGGGCAGTTCCTCAACCTGGTGCTCGGCTGCGACGTCAAGCCCTTCAACGATCCCAAGGTTCGGCAGGCCCTGGCGCTCAGCATCGATCGCAAGACGCTCGTCGACATGGTGCTGGAAGGTCTGGGCAGCCCTGCCTACGACAACCCCATCTCTTCTGCCTACCGGTTCTACTCTACCGTGCCGGAACGAAAGCAGGACATCGCCAAGGCCAAGCAGCTGCTGGCCGAGGCCGGCTACCCCAACGGCCTGGACATCACGCTCCACGCCGCCGAGCGCCCCGGCACGCGAGCCATCCTCGCCGTGGCAGTGAAGGAGATGGCAGCGCCGGCCGGTTTCCGGATCACGGTCCAGAAGGACGCCTACGATCTCTACCTCAGCCAGGTATGGCTGAAGGGCAACTTCTACGTCGGCCTGTACAACATGCAGCCCACCGAGGACTCGCTGTTCTACCTGCTGTACACCTCCAAGGCTTCGTGGAACGAGACCAAGTGGAACAACGCCGACTTCGACAAGCTGGTGGAGGATGCCCGCAAGACCGATGACGAAGTTAAGCGCAAGGATCTGTACGCCAAAGCGCAGCTGCTGATGCACGATCAGATCCCCGCCATAATCCCCTTCTTCCAGGATCTGCTGGGTGGCCAGCGGAATTACGTTCAGAACTTCTACCTCCACCCGCGTGGAGCCGTGTTCTTCTTGGACGAGGTGTGGATGACCGAGGCCGCGCCCAAGCGCAGCTAAGCTGATTTCCAATCAGGTGGACAGAAGTCCTGGGAGTGTTCGGCGAAGGAGTTCTGTGACACCCACGTAGAGAGTCGAGATGAGCCTAGCCTATCTGGTCAAACGCTTGTTCTGGATCCTGGTCACCCTGCTGGTGGTGTCCGTGGTGGTCTTCGGCATCACCCAGATCCTGCCCGGCAACGCCGCGGTGATGATCCTGGGCCAGTATGCGACACCGGAAGCCCTCAAGGCGCTGGAGCAGCAGTTGGGGCTGGATCAACCGGGCTACGTGCAGTACCTTCACTGGCTTGGCCATCTCCTTACCGGGGACTGGGGCACCTCCATGCAGATGTCGCGACCCGTTCTGCCGGTGGTGCTCCAGGCCCTGGGCAACTCCCTGTTCCTGGCGATCCCCACGCTGCTACTCGTCGTCGTCGTGGCGATCCCGCTGGGCATCCTTGCTGCCGTCTATCGGGGTAGCGTCTTCGACATGGCCATCACGATGCTTTCCTACCTGGGGGTATCGCTCCCGGAGTTCGTGACGGCCACGTTGCTGCTGGCCTTCCTGGCACGGCCCCAACTGGGCATCTTCCCCTCGGGCGGCTTCGTGTCCCCCACTCAGAACCCGGTCGAGTCGTTGCGCTCGATGGCCCTGCCCATCGTGGCGATGGCCATCATTCTGACGGCACACATAAGCCGCCAGACCCGCTCGGAGATGGTGGACGTACTGCACTCGGATTACGTCCGAGCCGCCGTCCTCAAGGGGTTGCCCAAGCGGACGGTTCTGATCAAACACGCCCTCCGCAACGCCCTGCTCCCCACCATCACGGTGCTGGCGCTGGACGTTCGCTACCTGCTGGGCGGCATAGTGATCGTGGAGGAGGTCTTCGCCTTCCCGGGCATAGGTCGCCTCACCGTCTTCGCGGTCCAGAACCGCGACCTCCCACTCATCCAAGCTTGCGTCCTGATACTGGCCGCCGTGTGCGCCCTGGCCAGCCTGGCCGCGGACATACTGTATGCTTATGTTAACCCGCGCATTGAATACAACTAAACGGCTGCCCCCTCTGTTCGGGTCGTTCCACGGCACCCTGGGTAGCCTGCTGATGGTGCTGCTGGCGGCGGTCGTCCTCTTCGGGCCCCAGATGGCCCCCTACTCGCCGACCCAGTTCCACGCCGGCCACCGGCTGGAGGCGCCCAGCGCCAGTTTCCTGCTCGGCACCGACCAGTTCGGTCGGGATGTGCTCAGCCGGGTGCTCGTCGGCGGCCGCGACAGCGTCCTCTTCGGGGTAGTCTCGACTGCACTGGCCACCCTGGTCGGGCTGGCAATCGGCGTCTTCTCGGGGTACGTAGGCGGCCGCACCGACGACGTCCTCATGCGGCTGCTCGACGCCGTCATGGCCATTCCCACCCTGCTGCTGGCGATGCTGGTGGTCACCCTTCTGGGACCAGGCCATGTCAACGCCATCCTGGCGGTCGCAATCTCGACGGCGCCAGGCATGGCCCGGATGGCCCGCAGCAGCACTCTGGACGTCCGCACCCAGGACTACGTGCAGGCCGCTCGAGCCCGAGGGGAGAGCCGGCTCTACATCATGTTCAGCGAGGTCGTACCCAACACCGTCGCCCCGGTTATCGTGGAGGCTTCCATCCGGGTCGCCTTCTCCATCATGCTGGGCGCCTCCCTCAGCTTTCTGGGGCTCGGCGCACAGCCGCCCTCCTCTGACTGGGGGCTGATGACCTCCGATGCCCGCAACTATCTCTTCGATGCCCCCTGGATGATCGTGGGACCGGGCCTCGGCATCGCGGTGGCGGCCATGGCCTTCAACCTGCTGGGCGACGGGCTCCGCGACGCCTTGAACCCCCGGCTGTGAGGGTGACGACTCCATGCCTGTCCTGACCATCGATAATCTGCACGTCGACTACAGAACGCGCTCCGGCCCCCTCCATGCCGTCCGAGGGGCAAGCCTCAGCATCGAGCAGGGGGAGGTGCTCGGACTGGTGGGAGAGTCTGGCTCCGGCAAGAGCACCCTCGCCTACTCCATCGTCCGCTACCTGGGCGGCAACGGCCGCATCGTAGGCGGGAGGATCCTGTTCCAGGGCAGGGACATCCTGACGATGAGCGAGAGGGATCTGACGGACCTGCGGGGCTCCGAGATCTCCATGGTCTACCAGGATCCCCACACCTCGCTGAATCCGGCGCTGACGGTGGGAGAGCAGGTCGCCGAGGTGGTGATGATTCACAAGGGTATGGACCACCGGGCAGCGATGGCGGAAACCGAGCGGCTCTTCACCCTCGTGAACCTGTCGGGCCCCCGCTTCATGCTGGGCAAGTATCCCCACGAACTCTCGGGCGGCGAGAAGCAGCGGGTGCTCATCGCCAGCGCCTTCAGCTGCAATCCGAAGCTTCTCATCCTGGACGAGCCCACCACCGCGCTGGACGCCACCACCGCAGCGGAGGTGCTCGAGCTGCTGGCCGATCTGCAGCGTCGCTTCCAGACGGCCGTGCTCTACATCACCCACGACCTGGGGCTCGTGGCCCGCGTTGCCCAGCGGATCCAGGTGATCTATGCCGGGCAGATCGTAGAGACGGGTCCGACCCGAGATGTGCTCACAGACCCGCGCCACCCCTACACCCGCTCTCTGCTGGACAGCGTGCCGAGGCCCGGCACCTCCATCCACGAGCAGCGTCTGCCCACGGTGACCGGCCCCTTCCCCAACCTCCGTGCGGTGCCCGATGGGTGCATCTTCCAATCCCGCTGCCCCTTCGTGGCCGACGCATGCCGGCAGGGCAGGGTAGAGTTGCGCTCCACGAGCCCGGCCCGGGAGGCCGCCTGTGTTCGGTTGGAGGAGATCCCGGAGGTGAAGCTGCCTGTCGTCCCGGCGGGGACACGACCGGCACGAAGCGAACGGACGGTGCTGGCGGCACGGGAGATCCGAGTGTGGCACAAGATCACCGATTCCCTCGCGGCCTTCACCCCTTGGCGCAAGCCCAAGTACGTGAGAGCGGCCGACGGCGTTTCCCTGCAGGTTCAACCAGCCGAGACAGTGGGCATCGTGGGCGAGAGCGGCTCGGGCAAGTCCACGGTCGCGAGAGCCATGTTGGGGCTCAATCAGGCTCGAGGCGAGGTGGAGTTGAGCGGTCGCACCTTCTCTCCACCCGGCAGCGTCGACCGCGACTACCGGCGGCGGGTTCAGATCGTCTTCCAGCACCCGGATTCCTCCCTCAACCCGCGCAAGAGGGTGCGGGACCTGGTTGGCCGCCCCCTCCTGCTCTTCGGCCTAGCGAATCGCCGCAACTTGGACGAAAAGATCGGGGAACTCTTGCGCAGCGTCCGCCTGCCGGAGTCCTACGCGGACCGCTATCCCCACGAGCTGTCCGGGGGCGAGAAGCAGCGGGTCGCCATAGCCCGCGCCTTTGCCAGTCAGCCGGACGTGATCATCTGCGACGAACTCACCAGCGGCCTGGACGTTTCCACCCAGGCCACCATCGTGAACTTGCTGGCCGACCTGCAGGAGCGGCTGGGCACTTCCTACGTATTCATCGCCCACGACCTGAACCTGGTGCGCTACGTGGCGGATCGGATCTCCGTGATGTACATGGGCAATGTCGTCGAAAGCGGCCTGGCCGAGCAGGTATTCGAGCCGCCCTACCACCCCTACACCGAGGCCCTGATCAGCGCCGCCCTGATACCTGATCTCGACGTGCAGGTCCGGCACGTCCGCCTGGAAGGCCCCGCCCCCAACCCTCTGGACCTACCGGCAGGCTGCCGTTTCCACACCCGCTGCCCACACAAGGCCGGAGAGATCTGCACCCTGAAGGTCCCGGCTCTGATGGGGCAGCAGGGTCACCACCCCATCGCCTGCCACATCCCGATCGAAACGCTGACACAACTGCCGCCGGTGTGGCACGGAGCAGCGCTGAAGAAGGAGAAAGATGCGTAGACTCATCGAGGAGACTTTGAACCCGGAGCTTTGCCGCCAGGTGGACGCCAGCATCTCCCAGGCGGAGATGGAGCGCCACATACGGTACCTGTGCGAGGAGATCGGCGTGCGCATGCCGGGCACACCGGAAGAGCGTCGCTCCGCCGAGTACTGCGCCGGCGTGGTGAAGGATCTGGGCTTCGAAGTTGAGATCGAGGAGGTTTCATATCTCGCCTGGGCCCAGGATGCCACCCGGGTCGAGATGGTGACCCCCCATGCGAAACCCCTGGCGGCCACCTGGTTCAGCTACACCCTGCCCACCCCACCGGACGGCGTCGTGGCACCGGCGGCCTTCGTGGGGATGGAGAACGAGGAGGACTGGAGCGAAGCCTCGGGCTGCATCGCCATCGTCGGTCGAAGGATCACGACCAGCCCCGGCCGCCGCGACCTGATAGGCCGGGCCCGCGCCGCCGGGGCCATCGGCTACCTGGAGTTCTGCACGGCCATACCGCCCGAGCTACCCAAGGTGGGCAATGGCGCCTCCACCCTGGTCGGCCGGCGCGAGCCGATCATGCCACCCGACCTGCCACCCCTGCCAGCGGCCTCCATCGCCATGGCTGCCGTGGACGAGATCCGCGCCCTGCTGGCGGCCGGCACGACCCCGACGCTGAGGCTGGTCGTCGGGCCCAAAGACGGCAGGCTGCAGATGTGGCGCACATCACCCAACGTGATCGGCACGGTGCCGGGCACCGACCTGGCCGACGAAATCGTCTACGTCATCGGCCACCACGACGCCAACGTGATCGGCGCCCACGACAACGCCTCCGGGGCCGCCGCCGTGTTGGCGATGGCACGCTGGCTCAAGGAGTCCGGCCACCGCCCTCGGCGCACCATCCGGCTCTTCATGCCCGGCTGCGAGCAGTTTGGGCTCGTCGGCTCCACCCAGCACGTTCTGCGCAACCCGGAGACCATGAAGCACACCGTCTTCGCCATGGACTGGGGCGCCATCGGTGACGGCGACGCCATGTGGGTGGACCGCACACCCGACACGGGCCCGCTGTTCGATCACATCCTGCGGGCCACCGGCTACTCCAACCGCATCCCAACGATAACCCAGGCTCCTGCGGTCGCCAGCGATCACGCCGGCTTCCTCTGGAAGGCGGGGATCCCAGCCTGCGAGCTGCACTTCCGGGAGTTCCACTACCTCTTCACCAAGCTCGACGATCCCGCCCACATCAACATGGACCGAGCGCGCCAGTCGGCGGTGCTCGGCATCCTGGCGGCGTTGGGCTTCTCGGACCAGGGTCCCCTGCCGCTGGACTTCGCCGCCGGTGCGGCGGAGCTGCGCCGAACCGTGCAGGGCCTGTCGAGCCACCCCAGGGGGCTCTACCGGGCGGAGGAGCTGGAAGCGGCGCTGTCGGGATTGGAGGAAGCGGGACAGCGGGCCAACACCCTGGCCGCTCGCCTGAAGGGCGGCCCCGAGTTGAACAGGCTGAACGGGGCCTTGCGAGCAGCCGCCCAGGTCGTGGACCCACGGGTGACAGGCGAGTTCAAGCTGCTTCCGAAGCTGCAGCGCGCGCTCAACGACTACCAGCAGGTCACCGCGATGGCTCGCCAGTTGCCGAGCCGTTTGATCAGCCACACCAACGTACTGCAGGAGGTGGTTGCGCAACGAGAGGCGTTGGCAGCCGAAGCGGGCGTCGAGGCGGCAGGCGTCCTCGGTGCCCTGCGCGAGGCTGCCGCGGTCCTGAGCGCTGCCTGCGAGGAGCTATCATGAGCCTCACCGGCACGGCGGCCGCCTACGCCACCGACCTCACTCTCGGTCAGGTGCCGCCTGAGGTGCAGACCAAGGCGCGGGAGGCACTGCGGGATCACCTGGCCTGTGTAATCGCGGGCAGCCAGACCGACCTGAGCCTCCTGGTGACGCAGGCGCTGACCTCGGGCACCGACGGCCCCGCCCCTCTGCTGGGTACCCAGCGGTCTACGGTCCCGGGTCTGGCGGCCTTCTGCAACGCCACAGCCGCCAACGCTATGGACTTCGACGACACCTCAGGGGCCGGGCACCCGGGGGCCAGCGTCATTCCAGCGGCGCTGGCAGCCACGGCCGTGGACCCCTGCAACGGGCGCCGCTTCCTCGAGGCGATCGTCGCGGGCTACGAGGTGGGAATGCGCGTCGCACAAGCCATCAAGCCCAGTTGGCCCCGCTATCAGCAGGTCCACGGCATCGGCAGCGCCCAGGTCTTTGGCGCCACCGCCGCCGCCGGCCACGTTCTGGGGCTGGACCAGGAAGCGATGGAGCGCGCCTTCGGCATCGCAGGCTCCATGGCCCCCGTGCCCCACGCGGGCAAGTACGGCTGGAACGAGCGCCCCCTGACCTGGGTAAAGGACAACGTGTCCTGGCCTGCCGAGAATGGGTTCCGCGCCGCCACCCTCGCCGGGGCGGGAATGCCGGCGAATCGCACGATACTGGACGGCGAGAATGGCTTCTGGGTCATGGCGGGATCGGACCGGTTTGAACCCTCCCCCCTGGAGGATTACGGTGGCTTCGAGCTGCTTCGGCTTTCCTTCAAGCCCTACCCCTGCTGCCGTTGGATCCACACGACGCTGGACGCTGTGGACAAGCTGCAGAGGGAGCACGACCTGCGGGTGGAGGCCGTCGAGCGCGTGGAGGTGGAGACCATACAGGCGCTGGCCGAGCAGTTCATGGATCGAACTCCGCAGACGATGGTCGACGGCGAGTTCAGCCTGCCCCACGCAGTCGCCATGAAACTGCGGCGGGTCGACGTAGGGGATTGGTGGATCGCCGACAACCGCTCTAACCCAGAGGTGCTGCAGCTGATGGCGCGCGTGGAGGCCCGGCACGACCCGGCCTTGACGGAACGGTACCTGGCCGCTGGGCGGCAAAACGGCTGCATCCCCTCCCGGGTGCGGGTCTACCTGGTGGATGGAGGCAGACTGGAGGCCTACCAGCAGGTGGCTCTGGGCGAGCCCGCGAAGCCTCTTTCCGAGGCGGCTCAGCTGGACAAGTTCCACCGTCTCACCGCCCGGTTCCTCAGCCAGGAGGCGCGAGGGGTCCTCCTGGAGCGGTTGGCCTCGGTCGAAACCCTGGCCTCCATGGAGCAGCTATTGTCGGCCCTCTGACTTTCGGAACTTCAAGAGGTGACCCATGCAGCTGGATGCGCCCCTTCTGGGCGCCCTAGGGGGTCTTGCCCGGCAACAACAAGACAGCTTCCTTCGCGACCTTCGGGAACTCGCCGCCATCGATAGCGGCACTTTCAGCAAAGCCGGAGTAGACCGAGTCGGCGACTGGCTTGAAGCCCGATTCCACGACCATGGCTGGGAAACGGAGCGGCTGGCAGCCGGGAAATACGGCGACTGCCGTGTGGCGACCTGGCGAGGCAACGGCCGAGCCCGGCTGCTGCTGATCGGCCACATGGATACCGTCTATCCGGACGGCACGGCGGCGCAACGGCCTGTCACCATCAAGGGCGACGTTCTCAAGGGCCCGGGCACGGCCGACATGAAGGCCGGACTGTTGGTTGCCGTCTACGCCCTGCGCGCCCTCCAGGAAGCCGGCTTCACCAACTTCGACCGGATCACCCTCTTCTGCAACAGCGACGAGGAGGTTAGCTCCCCTGTGTCCCGCCTGCTGTATCGGCCTCTCGCGGCCGATGCCGACGCTGCCCTGGTCTTCGAGTGCGCCCGAGAGAACGGCGACCTGGTTAGCGCACGCAAGGGTGGTGGTAGATATAACATAGAGGTTACCGGCAAGAGCGCCCATGCCGGCGTAGCACCTGAAACCGGTGCCAACGCCATCGTCCAGCTGGCGCGCCTGGTGGATGCGGCGGCGCTGTTGAACGGCCTGCAGCCAGGGGTCACTGTGAACGCCGGGGTAATCCGCGGGGGAACAAGACCCAACGTGGTACCGGACTTCGCCGAGGTGGAACTAGACGTGCGGGCCGTGGATCGGGAGGGCGAGGCAGCGGTTCACGCCGCCCTCTACGCCCTGGAGCGGCAGATCACCATCCCGGGTACTCGCGCCACTGTGTCGGGTCGCTTCTCCGGCCCCGCCATGGAGAGGACCGCAGGAAACAGCTTCCTGGCAGAGGTTGCCTCGGCCGTGGGTCGAGGACTTGGCATCAAGGTTAAGGACGCGCCCATGACCGGTGGGCGCTCCGACGCCAACTACGTTGCAGAGGTGGGAGTGCCGGTACTCGACGGCATGGGGCCGATAGGGGGCGCGGACCACGGCCCCGACGAGTACATTCTGGCGTCCAGCATAGCAGAGCGGATAGCTCTGGCCGCGGGTGTGATAGCCGTAGCCTGCGAACAGGTGGATAGCCTGCGCCAGTTGCGTGGGTAACCGGCAGGGAGAGATGAACGCCGGGAACTCACGATGAACTCACTCTCCGGCCTCGGTCTGCCCTGCACATTTGATTAGAGATGGGAGATTGAAACCATGGCCGACTCCAAGCACGACGAAGATCTCGTAGTCATGTCCGAGATGATAGCCAAGCTGTACTTCCACATGGCCAAGGAGATGCTGGACAGCTTCGGGGAGGAAGGGGAAGCTGCGCTGCGTCGAGCCATCCAGGCCTTTGGTCGGGATCGGGGCGCCACCTTGAAGAAACGCCACCAGGCGAAGCAGCTGCCGATCAACGTAAAGTCGCTCTTCGACCAATACGACATGCCGGGCACCGACAGCTCCAGGTTCCGGCGTACCACCTTCAAGCTGGATGAGAACACCAGACAGTCGGAAACCTACGTCTGCCACTTCCAAGAGATCTGGGAGGAGTTGGGCGGCGTGCCGGCCCTTCGCTCCCTCGGCCAGATCTACTGCAACGAGTTCCATCCGGCCATGTGGGGGGAGTACGATCCGGACATCAAGGTGCAGCTGCCCAAGCTGCTGACTCAGGGCGACGAGCACTGCCGCTTCGAGGTACACCGGACTCCCAAGTCGTAGGGCAGGAGTCGAGGGGCCGGCATTGTGGTCCGGCCCTTGCGAAGCCGGGAGCCGAAATCTGCCGAAGGCTGCTATAATAGAGGTTCTGTGGCGGCGATAAGCCAACAGCAATTTCCCATTCAGGAGTCTTAGCCTTGGAAGACCTTCCCGAGAGGAGCACCACTACCCAACCTCAGGTCGAGGAGCAACCCGCCGAGCCCCAGGCCCTGGAGGCCGAGGCCGCGGAGAAACCAACGGAGCAGCCGCAGGCCACCGAGACGGCAGCCCCCGAGGCCGAAGAGCAGGCACCCCCTCCAGCAGAAGCCCCCAAGACCCCCGCTGAAACCGCACCAGCTCCAGCTCGCCCCGCCAAGCCGACCGGCCCGAGACTGGCAGAACTGCGCCCGGGTACGGTGGTAGAGGGCAAGGTTACCCGCATCGAGCGGTACGGAGCTTTCGTCGACCTGGGTCTGGTCGAGAAGCGAGACGGCTTGATCCACATCTCAGAGCTGGCGACCTATCGGGTGCGCCGGGTCGAGGACGTGGTTCACGTGGGCGACGAGATTCGCGCCCGGGTGGTTTCCGTGGACCCTGGCCGGGGTAGGATTGCCCTGTCCCTCAACGATGTGGATGCGGCGGAATACAGCGCACAGGCGGCTGCCCCTTCCAACGAGCCTACCCTGACGGCCATGGCCGAGGCTTTCGAGCGGGCCTACGGTCGGCTGCGGGAGAGGGGGAGCCAGCAATCTGAGACCTCGCGCGAGAATCAGGGGGATAAGAAGAGGCGCGAGCAGGAGCAGTTGATGGAGAAGTTCCGCACGTCGGGAAGGTAGCTTCCTCGCCCTCTGCGGGAAAAGTCGCTGAGCATCCCCGAAGGACACAATCGGCGCGCAGACTCCTCCCTTATGTCCAGCCAACCGTACATCTTCTTGACGCTCTTGGTGGCCCATGCTAGCATGCGGCTCATTGCTTCTGCATGCCAAAGAACCCCACCAAGGAGATGAAGGTGCTCACTTCTGCTGAGGTAAAGGGCGTCATTGCCGCCATCGTCACCCCCTTCGATGCCAACGGCCAGGTCAACCCTCCGGCCATCGAGACCATCGTGGAGTACCTGGTATCCAACGGCGTCCATGCCATCATGACCACCGGGGGCACCGGCGAGTTCCCCATGATGTTGCGGGAAGAGAGGAAGTACGTCACCCAGCTCGTCGCCGAGCAGGTCAACCAGCGGATCCCGGTCATCGCCGGCACTGCCTCCTGCAGCACTCAGGAGAGTCTCCTGCTGATGGAGGACGCGGCTGAGGCCGGAGCCGATGCGGCCATCGTCGTCGCGCCTTACTACTTCAAGCTGCCCGAGGACACCCTCTACCGGTACTACGTGGAGCTGGGTGATCGGGGGGCTTTGCCCGTCGTCCTCTATAACAACCCGCTCTACACAGGGAACAACCTCTCCCCGACCACCATGGCGAAGCTGGCCAACCACCAGAGGATCATCGGCGTGAAGCAGTCCAACTCCAACATGGGTGAGCTGGTGGAGTTGGTCCGGCTGTCCGGCGGCAAAATGGCCGTCACCACCGGCATAGACAGCCAGTTCTACCCCGCTCTCTGCATTGGCGCTACCGGCGTCTTCTCCACCGCTGCCTCGGTGATACCGAAGCAGATGGTGGAGGTGTACGATCTCTTCCAGCAGGGCCAGCGCGACGAGGCCCTGGCACTCCACATGAAGCTGCAGACCCTGAACCGCTTCCTGGAGTACGATCCCGGTTATGTGGCCCCTGCCAAGGAGGCCCTCATCATGATGGGCTACCCGGCCGGACCGGTACGCCAGCCCCAGCCCGACCTCACTCCGGAGGAGCGGAAGGGGCTGCGTCAGGCACTGGAAGAGCTGGGGCTGATCAAAGCATAGGCAACATCGAGATGGAGAGGCTTAGATGGCTGAGGAAGCAGCGGGACCCACCAGGGTGATGGCTAGCCCCGAACAGCTGAAGGAGTTCTGCCACCGGGTGCTGCAGCAGTTGGGTGTGCCCGACGAGGAGGCCGAGATCACGGCCGACACCCTGGTAACAGCAAACCTGCGTGGCGTGGACACCCACGGCGTCATGCGAATGACCTACTACACGGCGAAGCTGAGGTCGGGCGTAATCAAGGCAAAGGTCGACCTGACACCGGTGAAGGAGACGGCCGCCACGGCCCTGCTGGACGGCCACGATGGGATCGGCCAGGTGATCAGCCATCGAGCCATGGAGACCGCCATCAGGAAGGCCCGGGAGGCGGGAATAGCCTACGTGTCGGTGAGAAACAGCAACCACCTGGGCGCCTGCGCCTACTACTCCATGATGGCCCTGCCCCACGATATGATCGGCTTCGTCTTCACCAACGCCTCCCCTCGACTTGCCCCCACTGGCGGCACCGAACGGCTCTTCGGCAACAACCCGTGGTCCATCGCCGTGCCGGCGGGCCGCCGCCTCCCGGTGGTGCTGGATATGGCCAACAGCGTGGTGGCAGCCGGCAAGATCCGCGTCCAACAGAAGGATGGGAAGCCTATTCCCGAGGGCTGGGCGCTGGACGCGGACGGGGTCCCCACCACCGACCCGGAGAAGGCCCTCAAGGGGATCCTGCTGGCCATAGGTGGCTACAAGGGTTACGGTATCACCCTGATGGTGGACCTGTTGACGGGCGTCCTGGCCGACTCCGCCTACGGCCCGAGGGTCAAAGGGATGGAGGCCGAGAACGAGGTGGCCCACGTGGCCCACTCCTTCATGACCCTGAACCTGGCGGCCTTCGACGACGTGGCGTCCTTCAAGGCCCGGATGGACTCCTACATCGAGGAGATCAAGGGCTCCAGGAAGGCGAAGGGGAGCGACGTGATCTACTTGCCGGGCGAGCTGGAGTTCCTGCGGGAGCGGGAGCGGCGGGAGAAGGGGATACCCCTCCAGGCCAAGGTAGCCGAGGAGCTACGAGCCATCGGGCGAGAGTACGGGGTGCCCCTGGATCTGTAGGAACTATGGACCGATTCCTGCAGAGCCCTGATGAACGATCCCAGTCATCCGAGCGGAGGCCTGCTTCCTTGGCAAAGAAGGTGCTGATAGTGGAGGATGAGCCGGAGATCCAAGAGGTGGAACGCATGGTGGTGGAGGATCTGCTGGGCTGCGAGGTGACCCTGGCCTCTACGGGAGAGGAAGCCCTGGAAAAGGTGGCCGAGGAACCCCCGGACCTGGTAGTGCTGGATCTGATATTGCCCGGCATCGACGGGTTCGCGGTGGCGTCCCGCATGCGGTCCCTGCAGAGCTTCAACGGCACTCCCATTCTCGCCCTCAGCGGCCTCACCAGGGGCGAAGACAAGGAGAGAGCGCGAGCCGCCGGCTGCAACGACGTGCTGGACAAGCCCTTCGACCTGGATGCCTTGATGAACAAGATCGAGGGGCTAGTGGGCTCCTGCTCGCCGGCCCGATCGCCGACCAACAGCGATTGAGCGGGCGCCGGTCCAATGGTATAATCCTAACCCAGGCAATGAACCTGAAAGAGGAGGATGGTCGACTGGAACCCCAAGCGCTGGCCAGAAGGATCGTCGACGTCGCTTCCGAAAAGCAGGCCGTCGACGTGGTCATGCTCGATCTCCGCGACGTCTCACTCATCGCCGACTATTTCGTCATCTGCAGCGGCACCAGCGAGCGACAGATCAAGTCCATAAGCGACGACATCGTCGAGACTCTGGCGCGGGAAGAGAGAGTCAAGCCCCTTCAAAAGGAGGGTCGCACCGACTCGGGATGGGTGCTGCTGGATTACGGCAGCGTGGTAGTGCACATCTTCTCGCCCGAAGCCCGCGACTTCTATCGCCTGGAGAGGATCTGGTCCCAGGCAGTGCCGGTGCTGCGCATCGCGTAGCAAGCCGTCAGCCATCCCCGAGACCAAGGGCTGGCGCTGATCGCTGACTGCTGAAAGCTTGATAAGGAGAGACGCTCAGTGAGGAACAGGCGAAGCCCCCTGTTTGGGCTTGGATTGGGCATAGGGATCGCGCTGGGGTTTCTCGCCGGGTCCATCGTGGCTGCACGCGTCGGCAACGATGCCGGCGAAGCCGTCAGATCGATGGCCGACAGAATGCTGCGGCGAAGGGAGCGGGTGCGGTTCGAGGCGCTGCTGCAGTAGGGGCGCCTGCGATACGCCCCTACTGCCTCTACAGAAGAGCCCCTACTCCGAGATCCACCTGTCGGTGTCCCGGCCCCAATCCACCAACTCCTCTTCCTTGAACCAGAGGGCAATCTCCGACCTGGCCGTCTCCTGAGAGTCGGAGGCGTGGATCAGGTTGCGCCCAATCTCCATCGCCAGGTCGCCCCGAATGCTGCCGGGCGCTGCCTGCACTGGATTGGTAGCTCCCACCGTGCTGCGAACCGCGACCACAGCATCCTTCCCCTCGAACACCGCCACCACCACCGGAGCCGAGGTTATGTAGCTGATGAGCGGCTCGAAGAAGGGCTTGCCGGTGTGCACCGCGTAGTGACGGCGGGCCAGATCCTGGCTCACCGACATCATTTTCAGGCCGACCAACTTGAGGCCACGGGATTCCAGTCGCTTCAGCACCTCGCCGATGAGACCCCGCTGCACCCCGTCAGGCTTCACGATTACCAGAGTCCGTTCCATCTTGCTCCTTCTCAACCGTCAATCTCTTCTCTCCCGACCCTCTTCGGTCCGACGGAGAGGTCTGCCGGAGACCGTGCAAAACCACCAGGTACTGTTCCATGGCCTGAAGAAACTGCCCCGCAGCCGCCAGGCTGTCTCCCTTCAACCAACGAGCCAGAACGGCTCGATCCGCCATAGGGAGGAATGGCCCCTTTCCTCTCACCCACTCGCCATCGAGTTCAACCTCCGGCAGGGTGAAAGGCTCGACCTCCGCCTCTTCTTCCCAGTCCTCCTCGAGATCCTCCGGAGCCAACGTCTGGACCCGCGCCACCGGCGCCGGCACCATTTGAAGCTCCGCCTTGGGGATATCGGGATCCACCCCCACTCTGGGGAAGGGAAGCCCGGCATCCAGAAAGAGCCGGCGGGCCACCGAGTTCCCTGGGTCGAACTCGTCCGTCCTGCGCAACAGGAAGAGGGTCTCGCCCTCCCCCCGAGAAAAGGAGGCACCGGCCAGAATGGCCAGCATCCTCAGACAGTCGGGGTGGGAAACCACCACCCCTGCCGCCACCCGTTCCGCCTCCTCCCAGCCACCGGAGAGCCAGAGAGCCTGAGCCAGCCCCACCACCACCTCCAACCTCTCCGGTGTCTGCCGCAGGGCCTCTTCGAAGAGCGCTACCGCCCGCGCGTACCTCTTCTCCTGGAGAAAGCGGCGAGCCATGGCATGTTGGGTGGACCCGGGATCCACCGGCCTGGTATGGCTCGACAGGGAGTGGAGACGGCCGATCTCCGCGGCCACCTGGGAATTGGAGCTATCCAGGTCAAAAGCCCGCTCGAACTGCTCGAGAGCCCCATCCGGATCGCCCTCTTCTTCGGCCAGCAGTGCCAGACCCGAGCGCGCCACAACACTCTCCGGATCGACCTCCAGCACCCTATCGAAAGACTCCCGAGCCTCCGCCCTACGGCCACAAGCCACGTGGATCTGACCCAGCAGCCGCACGGCTTCCAGATCGCTCGGGAAATGCCGGTGGATCAACGCTATCAGGGAGAGGGCTCGCTGGTAGTCACCCTCGGCGACCGCGGCCCTCGCCTGGTCGCGCACGCTCTGAAGGGTAGCCATCCTGTCGGCTCCGGAATCGGACACTCTTAGGCCGCAACATTATAGCCTGGCAGCCTTCTCGCAGAACAGCAGGTCAGCCCCCTGCGAAACCCGACGTTGTGGTAGCATACCGCTGCCTCGCCCCGGATGAGGACATGACTCCCACCACGAGGAGCCCGATGGCAGAACCAGGGCCCCACTACGACGAATCGTACTACCGCAGCCGAGAGGTGTGGCCGGACTTCCGGCTCGAGATGGAGACCCTCCTGGGGTTGGCTCGCCTGTCTCCCCGGAGCGCGGTGCTGGAGCTGGGCTGCGGCGGGGGAGAGCTGCTGAGTCACCTGGAGCGGCGAACTCGGCTGGCGGTGGGAGTGGACCTTTCCCCCCAGGGGCTGCGGCTGGCCCACCGGGGTGACCGGGTATCCGTGCTGGGCGCTCGGGTGGAGTCTCTACCCTTCAGGTCTGAGTCCTTCGATGCGGTAGTGGCCCAGCACCTGGTGGAGCATCTGCCACAGCCGGTGGAGGCGATGGGGGAATGGCGCCGGGTGCTGCGCCCCGGAGGGATCCTGGCGTTGGTGACCCCCAACGCCACCTACCCGGACCCCGCCCTCTTCTACGATCCGACCCACGTCCAGCTCTTCTCCCGGGAAAGCCTGCGCTCCACCCTGGAGGAGGCGGGTTTCCGGGTGATCCACGAATCCACCCTCTTCCCCTACCTGGGTCGCGGACGGATCGGTCGGTCGGCAAGCATCCGCCTCGCACCCCTGGCCTCCCACCTGCCGAGCCTCGCTCTTACCGGACGCTCCCTGGTAGCGGCGGCAGTCGCGCTGTAGTAACCTGGGGTCATCCGCCCCCTATCTGGATCCCCGCGAACCCCAGCAGGGAATTGACCACCATGACGATGGAGAGGAAGGACACCACCACCACGGTGACCCACCCCAGAAAGCCGTAGACCGGCCCGTTGGTGTAGTTCCCCATCAGCTCACGGTTGCCCGACAGCCGCACTATGGAGATCAGCACGATGGGGAGCAGGACGCCATTGATCACCTGGGCCAGGATCAAGAGGGGGATCAGGGGAAGGCCCGGCACCAGGGTGATGGCAGCACCGATGATGATCAAACCGGTGAAGACACCCATGAAGAAAGGGGCCTCCTGAAAGGTCCGCGATACTCCCCTCTCCGAACCTAGCGCCTCGCTGATGGGGTAAGCGGTGGCCAGGGGCAGCACCCCTGCCGCCAGCAGGGAGGCCCCCAGAAGCCCCAGGGCGAAAACCACCGCGGCCCAGTTCCCCGCCAGGGGCGCCAGCGCCTGAGCCGCGTCCGCCGCCGTTTGGATCTGGATGCCCTGTGGGAAGAGTGTCGCTGCCGTGGTCACGATGATGAAGAAGGCGAAGAGATTCGAGAGGATCGCCCCCGAGTAGGCATCGACCCGCTCCCAGCCGTAGTGCTCCAGGTCAACCCCTTTCTCGGCCACCGCCGACTGGGCATAGATCTGCATGTAAGGGGTTATGGTGGTGCCCAGCAGCGCCACCAGAGTGGTGATGAAGGCAGAGCTGACGGTGATTTGGGGAGATATGACCGCCCTGCCGATCTCGGCCCAGTTGGGATGCACGAGAAAGACGGTGATGGGGTAGGCCAGGAAGGCCAGGGTCATGACCAGGAACACCTTCTCCACCCGATGGTAGGAGCCCCACACCACCAGCACCCAGATGGCCACTGCTGCGACCGGGACCGAGGCGTACTTGGTAACCCCCAGCAACTCCAAGGCGGCAGCGACGCCCGCGAACTCTGACACCACGGTCGCCCCGTTGGCTACCACCAGGGTTATCAGGGAGATGGCCGTCCAGCGGAGACCGAAGTGCTCGCGGATCAGGGCTGCAAGCCCCTGTCCGGTAACCGCTCCCAGCCGGGTGGACATCTCTTGGACGAGGGAGAGGCTCACCGTCATCAGGACCAGAGCCCACAGCAGCTGATAGCCGTAGGTGGCGCCAACAGTGGCGTAGGTTGCCACGCCACCCGCGTCGTCCCCGGCGATGGCAGCGATCAGCCCCGGCCCGATCATCCCCAGGTAGAAGAGCAGTTGCCGCAGCCTGCCCCTTAGCGGACGGCCTAGGGCCCTCTCCGTCTGAGTCTTGTCCTCCCGATCGCGCTGAGCCGTCATCCGCCTCACACAGTAGGGGCGTATGGCATACGCCCCTGGGAAGCCGTTAAGTAGGGATGCCCAGAAGGGGCAGAGCCCCTTCTAGCGGGCGTGAACATGCCCTCTGGCATATTCACGGGGGTGTCCCAGAATTATCAAAGGCTTCTTGAACCTATCTAGCCGAACAGCCTGGGGAGCCGCCTCCGCCACCTCTCCGGCAGCATCTCCTCCACGACGTCGTCCACCGCCACGATGCCGAGCACCCTCTTCTCCTCATCCACCACCGGTATGACCGCCAGGTTGTACTCCGCCATCCGGCGAGCCACCTCGGAAGTATCGGTGTCGGGCTCCACGCTGGGGACGTCCTTCGTCATAAAGCTGCTCAACGGTTTGTGCGGATCGGCTACCACCACCTCCAGGAGCGGCACCATGCCCACCAACCGCTCGTTCCCGGGTTCCTCCACCACCAGCAGGTGGGTCACGGTCTCCGGTCGGTCCTCCATCCGGCGCAACAGGTCCAGGGCCTGGGAGGCGGTCCAGTTCTGGGGGACCACCACGAAGTGGCTGGTCATCAGCCCCCCGGCCGTTCCCTCCTTGTATTCCATGAGAGCCTGAACGTCTCGGGCCTCCTCGTCCTCCATCCTGTGAAGCAGATCTCCAGCGTCCTGGGGATCCAGCTTCGCCAGAAGATCGGCCGCGTCGTCGGGCTCCATCTCCTCCAGGATGTCGGCGGCCCGCTCCTCATCCAGGTTCCTCAGAACCCCGGCCTGCTGCTCCTCAGAGACCTCGCTCAGCACCTCGGCCGCGTCCTCGTCCTCCAACGACTCCACGATATCTGCCGCCTGTCGGGGCGGCAGTTCGTTGACGATGTGAGCCACCTCCACCGGATGCAGCCGGGCCAGGAGCGGGAAGGAGGTCTTAACCTCGGGAGCGGCCTCCGAGGGCAGCCATTCCACGTCCGACCAATCCACGAGGGCCGCGCCGGAAAAGGTGTTGGAGAGCCAGCGGGGACCGAGCCGTCTCAGTAGAGCGGCGAAACCCACATCCACCGACGAAACCACCAGCTGTCCGTCGGTCGGAGACACCACCACGTCGTTCACCCGGATCACCTTACGGTGCCGAACGTCGATCAGCCGGCGGTCCATCAGGTCGCTGGCCAGCAGGATCTCTCCCGCCCGCCGCTCGAAGGGCTGGAAATTCACCTGGTAGGAGGAGATCCTCGCCCCTTCCTCGTTCAGGTCCGCCACCTGCTGCCACGAGAGGAAGAAAGGACGGCGCCCTACTCTCGCCACCAGGCCGCTCACCACCAGCCCATGATCGGGCTGCCAGCGGCCCACCAGATCCTTCAGGGTAGCGATCTCCTCCCCTCCAGCGTCCCGGACGGGCCGCCCCAGAACTCGCGACAGGAAAAGCATGCTGAATCCCTCCAAGGCTCCTCGGCCTCAGGGCAGACCTTTCAAGCTCTGCCCTTCTATTCCTCATTGAACGTGCCAACTAGATTATATCCCCTGCCGCGCAAAGCTGCCGCCGCTCTGCTATGCTACCGCCAGCTCCAACCCCACGCCACAATCCTGGACTACCTGGTGGTCGCTACGGCCGGTTGACTGACCGGAACCCTAGGGGGCGCGCTGGATCCCTGCCGGCGAAGGCAGGCTGGCATCCGAGGCCATGGGCGAAGTGGAACTGGAGGGGCGTATGCACTACGCCCTTCACGGAAACGGGGCGCGGGCGTATGCGATACGCCCCTACTCCAGGTGGCTCACGTCTCCCACCCGCTTGAGGGTTGGGCGGCCCTCGCCGTTGACGTCGATCACCGTGATGGAGGCGGGGGGAACGTCCAATTCCCACCCCGTGCGGCGGGCGATGGCCTTGACCCAGGCGTCCCTGGGGTTCTCGAAGCCCCAGAAGAGGGCCAGGTAGGCGCTCAACACCCGGCGGTGGGTCACCGCGATCACCACCCCCTCGTGGTCGTTGACTATCTGCCGAAAGGCCCCGATGCAGCGAGGATACACCTCCTTCAGGTAATCCTCCCGATCGACGTCGGGGGGCGGGACCACCTCGTCGATGGATTCGAACTCCTCGGGGGCTAGCCCCACCCGGTCGCCGATCAGGGTCGCCGTCTGTATCGCTCGCATGGAGGGGCTGGTGAGCAGGTGAGAAGCGTTGGGAAACTGCTCCGCCAGCGCCTTGGCCACCAACTGGGCCTGGAGGAGCCCATCCTGGCTTAGAAGACGACGGCTAGAGCTATCCAGCGACAGGGCGCGACGCACCGCGACCAGTTGCATTGGGCTGTCTCCTTCTACTGCTTGACCTTCGATGGCCTTTCACCTGGGCCGGGGTCCGCAACGGCTGTGACTTCGCACAAATAGCCGGGAGGTACCCCCGGCTAGACTCATTCTATCGAAAAGGACCCGCAATCGAGTAGGAGGGTGGGTTCGCCCCACCCTCCTCTCA
>JAJZQR010000324.1 GCA_021806765.1 Chloroflexota bacterium
TAGCACGGGATCCCCCTAGTGACGTCATGTCGAGTAGGACGGGGTCTTGTGCCCGGCCGCCCGGCGCCCGATGTGCGGCCAGCGGCGGGGGAAAGAACCTGCGCCCTACTCCAGGAACAGCATGACGGAGTGGGTGTCATCCGGGCGAAGTGAGTGGCCGTGAGCCCCTCACTTCGCCCTCTGTGGCAGACTCTACTGGGCGTTCCGCACCTTGTCTATCAGGTCCTTGCCGATCTGCTTCTCGTAGTCGGGGTACACCGACTCCGCCGCCTTCTTCCAGGCTGCTATCTCGGAATCATTCAACTGGTAGATCTCCAGCTTGCCGGAGTCCTTGATCTTCTTGAGGGCGGCTTCGTTCTCCTGCTTGGCAATCTCCCGCTCGTAGGCCGTCGCTTCCTTCATGGACTCGTCCAGGATCTTGCGCTGGCTGTCCGGCAGCTTGGCGTACCAGTCGGCGTTGGTCACCACCACGTAGCCCAGGTAGGACATGGAGCCGCTGAGGGTCAGGTACTTCTGGACCTCGTGGAATTTCATGCTGTAGATGTTCGAGAAGGTGTTCAGCTGGCCATCCACGACGCCCTGCTGGAGGGCGTTGAACACCTCGGCGAAGGCCATCACCTGCGCCGTGCCACCGAGGGACTTGACCAGGGCCTCGGCCGGCTTGCCGTCGGCCCGGAACTTGAGGCCCTGGAAGTCAGCGGGCTGCTTCATCGGACGCTTGTTATCGGTGAAGTACCGGAAGCCGTTGTCCCACAGCGCCACGCCCAGCATCTTCTGGGAGTTCAGCTTCTTGTACAGCTCCGCGCCGATGGGCCCGTCTGCCACCTTGATGACGGCGTCGGTGGTGGGGAAGATGTAGGGCAGGTCGAACACCTGCCACTCGGGCACGCTCACCGAGAACTTGGCGGTCCCCGGCGCCAGGTACTGGACGGCGTTGCTCTGCAGCGCCGCGAACTCCTCAGCGTCCTTGTACAGCTGGGAGTTGGGGAACACCTGGACCTCGATGCTGCCGTTGGACTTCTTCTCGGCCAGCTCCTTGAACTTCAGTGCCGCCTTCTGCTTCGGGGTGTCTTCGGCGACCACGTGGGAGAACTTCACGATCAGCTTCTGGGCTGGGGCGGCCTGCTGTGCCCCAGAGGCTGGGGTAGCCTGCTGCGCCCCGCCTGCTGCGGGGGCACTCTGCCCGGCCGCGGGCTTCGCTGGGGCGGCCGGTTCCGGAGTGCCGCCGAACCGCTGGCACCCTGCCAGAAGGCCCGTGACCAGTACCACCGCTACGACTAGAGACGATGCGAGTGCCATCCGTTTGCCGTGCCTGATACCCGATAACATGCCTGCTCCTCCTTCGACCATCGATTATGATTCATGGCGGATCCGGCGCGGATCCGCCGGTAAGCGCAGGAGTAGGGCGGGTCGTCACGAGTTGGGGCGGCGATGGATGGGGATGCCCGCAACTCCAGCCGACTTTGAGATGGGCTTCTCCAACAGACAACGGGATCGGCAGGCCATCTTTGGCAGGAGTGGACCCCGACTGTGGGGTCTCTCGGCTAGCAGACGGTGCTAGAGGGTATTTCTACGGCTGGGACTCCAAGTACTGCGACCGACGGGGATGCCTTGAAACGCCGGGGTAACCGTCTTCGCGAGCAGCCATTACTCGCGAAACCAGCAGCAGGGTTGCGCTTCAGGACGGCGCTGTCTTGGAACGGGTGGCTTCCCTCTGCCGAGAGGGAACCGAGCTAAGTGTAGGAAGGCTGCAAGCTCTTGTCAATGCCCTCTGTCCGGTTGTATGCTCTTCACCAACCCCACGCGGGCATACATTTCCACGGTTCATGGTTACCCAGGGATATCGAGCCGGGCCCGGTGCTGCCCAGTTGCCGGACTGGAATTCCCCTACCGAGAAATCACCCTGGAGGTACCCCATGTACATGGACCAGGAGCGCATCCGCTGTGCCTTCCTCCGGGGAGGGACCAGCAGGGGCGCCTACCTGCTGGAGAAGGACCTTCCCCGGGATCCCCAGCTGCGCGACCAGGTGATCATGGCCATCTACGGTAGCCCCGATCCCCGCCAGATCGACGGCCTCGGCGGCGCCGACAGCCTCACCAGCAAGGTGGCCATCATCGCCCCCTCCGATCGGCCCGATGCCGACGTGGACTACACCTTCGGCCAGGTGAGCATCCCCGCACCCCTGGTGGACTACAAAGGCAACTGCGGCAATATCTCCTCCGGGGTCGGACCCTTCGCCATAGACGAGGGGCTGGTGAAGGCTGTGGAGCCGATCACCCGGGTCCGGATCTACAACACCAACACCAAGAAGATCATCGTGGCCGAGGTGCCGGTGAAGGACGGCAAGGCCCTGGTGGAAGGGGACTGCGCCATCGATGGCGTCCCCGGCACGGGCGCCCGCATCATGCTGGACTTCGTGGACTCCGGGGGCGCAGTCACCGGCAAGCTGCTGCCCACCGGTCGGGTTAAGGACACCATCCAGGTGGAGGACCGCCACTACACCGTCTCCCTGGTGGATGCCGCCAACCCGGGCATCTTCGTCAAGGCCGAGGAGTTGGGGTTGGGGGGCACCGAGCTGGCCGGCGAGATCGATGCCAACCCCTGGCTGCTGGAGGAGCTGGAGAGGATCCGCAGCGTGGGCGCCGAGATGATCGGGTTGGTGCAGGACCGGCGCGACGGCACCCGCCTCAGCCCCGCGGTGCCCAAGATGGCTGTGGTCTCGCCCCCCCAGGAGTATCGCAGCTCCAAAGGGCTGGTGGTGCATCCCGAGGAGATCGATCTGACCGCCCGGATCATGTCCATGCAGAAGGCCCACAAAGCCTATGCCGTGACGGGGGCCATCGTGACCTCCGCCGCCGCCAGGATCCCCGGCACCGTCGTCAACGAGGTCTACCGCCCCCGGGAGGGTAGCGGCTTCGTCCGCATCGGACATTCCTCGGGGCTCCTGGCCCTGGAGATCGTGGTGGAGCCCAAGGGGGATAGCTGGTTCCTGAAGCGGGCGGCCCTGGAGCGCACCGCCCGCCGCATCATGGACGGCTACGTCTACGTGCCCAAGAGCAAGATGAAGGACTGAGCGCTGAGGAGTTGCCGATGCCCTATCCCGAATCGATGCGCCCGTCCCTGCGTTTGCTGGAGGCGTCCCGAGCCCAGCGGATGAGGGAGTCTTTCCCCCGGATGAGCCCGGAGGAGAAGACGGCCCTCCTCCACGCTCACCATCCCGATTTCCGGCCCGAGGGGATGAGAGAGCTTCGGGTGGGACCCAACCGGGGAGACCGCACCCCCCACGAGTTCGCCGATCAACTGGAGGCTCGGAGCCGGATCGACCCGAACCGGATCGATCTGGAGAGGATCGACTACGACGTGGACGTCCTGGTCATCGGCGGTGGGGGAGGGGGCAGCACCGCGGCCCTGATCGCCCAGGAAAACGGCGCCAACGTCTTGCTGGTCACCAAGCTGCGCCACGGCGACGCCAACACCGCCATGGCCGAGGGCGGGATCGCCGCGTCCAGTCACCGCCACGACAACCCCTACCTCCACTATCTGGACACCCTCGGCGGCGGGCGCTTCATGAACAAGCCGGAGTTGGTGGAGGCGCTGGTGCTGGATGCGCCCCTGGTGCTGGACTGGCTGCTCCGGCTGGGGGTGATGTTCGACAGGGAGAAGGATGGCACCCTCATCTGCTCCCTGGCCGGCGGCCAATCTCGCAAGCGGATCCACTCCGCCAAGGACTACAGCGGCCTGGAGATGATGCGGGTGGTGCGGGACGAGTGCCGGAACCGCCAGATCCCGGTGCTGGAGTTCTCCCCGGCGGTGGAGTTGATCAGGGATGAGCAGGGCAACTGCGCGGGAGCGGTTCTCTACAACTACGACACCAACCGCTATCTGGTGGTGCGGGCCCGCACCGTGGTGATGGCCACCGGGGGCATCGGCCGGCTGCACATCCAGGGCTTTCCGACGACCAACCACTACGGGGCCACGGCCGACGGGCTGGTGATCTCCTATCGGGCCGGCGCTCGTCTGCTCTACATGGATGCCATCCAGTACCACCCCTCGGGCGCCGCCTGGCCCGAGCAGATGCTGGGCTGGCTCTGCACCGAGGCTCTGCGGGGGACCGGCGCCCACCTGGTCAACGTGGAGGGGCAACGGTTCATCAACGAGCTGGAGACCCGGGACGCTACCTCCTCGGCCATCCTTCGGGAGGTAGACCATCGCGGGAAGGGGATCAAGACACCGGCGGGCAACTCCGGGGTTTGGGTGGACACGCCGATAATCGACATGCTGGGTGGAACGGGCAAGATCCACCGGCTGTTCGCCGGCCTGGAGCGGCGCTTCAACAGTTACGGTATCGACATGATCCGGGAGCCGCTGCTGGTCTACCCCACGCAGCACTACCAGAACGGTGGAGTGGAGATGATGGACGCCGAGGGCCGCACCACGCTGCCCAACCTCTTCGTCGCCGGAGAGGTTGGCGGTGGGGTCCAGGGCCGCAACCGGCTGGGCGGCAACTCCCTGGTGGACATTTTCGTCTTCGGTCGTCGAGCGGGCAAAGCCGCGGCCCTTCAGGCGAAGGGAGTGACGCCCGGCAGGCTGACCCTGGACCACGTGAGGGAATACCACCGGCGGTTGGAGGAGGAAGGGATCCTGAACGGCAAGCTCTCTCCACTCCTTCTGCCCGATTACACAACCGTCGAGGCCGCTGGAAGCAAGGGAGGTGAATCATGGAACAGGGCGCAGACCTGAACATGATCCCCATTTACATAATGGGAAAGCTCTACTATGTGCCCGAGGGCCTTACCATCATGAGGGCCATGGAGCATGCCGGCTACCGGCTGGTTCGGGGCGCCGGCTGCCGGGGCGGCTTCTGCGGGGCCTGTGCCACCACCTACCGAGTGGAGGGCGACCACCACATCCACATGGCGCTGGCCTGCCAGGCCCTGGCGGTGCCCAACATGCAGATGACCCAGCTTCCCTACTTTCCGGCCCGGAAGGCGACCTACGATCTGGAGGAGATCGCCGATCCCGACCTGGAGGCGGTTAAGCTGTATCCCGAGCTGGCCAACTGTCTCGGCTGCAACACCTGCAACAAGTCCTGCCCCCAGGATCTGAAGGTGATGGAGTACGTGGCGGCGATGCTGCGGGGCGACCTGGAGGAGGCGGCGGAGCTCTCCTTCGACTGCGTCATGTGCGGCCTCTGCACGGCCCGCTGTCCCGCCGAGATCACCCAGTACCAGGCCGCTATGTACGCTCGCCGCGCCTATGGCCGCTTCGCAAGCCCACGCCCTGAGCACCTGGACGGACGGCTGAAGGAGCTGGCCGAGGGCAAGTGGGTGAAGGAGGTCGAGAACCTCACCCTACTGGACGCCGAGGCGCTGAAGAAGCTGTACGTCGCCCGGGACATGGAGACCCCCACCGGCGGCTTCACCGCCGCCGTCGGGTAGCAGGACTGAGGGCCGTGGACTGAGGAAAACGGATGAGATCCCCTCATCTGGGAGGAGCGGCAGGGTGACATAAGATTCCCTCTCCCGTTGGGAGAGGGTCAGGGTGAGGGTGAAAATCAGCTATGACCGATCACAGCTACGATCCCACCTGGATCGTCGAACTAGCAAAGGCGCAGTACCCCGAGGATGTGCGGCTTCACCAGGCCCTGGCTGCCTGCACCCGGGTCGTGCGCTACTGCGACTGTGGTTGCGGCACTCCCTACTTCGTCGGCCTGTCGGCCGACGCGGCGGGGGAGGAATCGGACTTCGGGGTGCGAATCACCCTCGATCGGGAGGATGGCCCCGCCGTGGTGGTGGACCTGCTGCCCGACGGACGGGTGGCCAGCATCGAGTCTTCCCGCTAGGGAGGGTTGGGACCACCCATCGGATAAAGGGAACCTGGATATGACCGATATGCTTCCGCCTCGCACCGAGATCCTGGATCAGATCCTGGATCGGGTTCACCCGCCGGTGGCCCGCCTCAGGATCATCTCCAACGGTCTGGCCCAGAACCATACCCTCAAAGACGCCGACGATCTCTCGGGCACGC
>JAJZQR010000325.1 GCA_021806765.1 Chloroflexota bacterium
CGGCACGGTTCACGAGGGCGGGTAGAAGGAGTTACAGTCTGATGCCAACGTCACCCCCAGCCTCTCCTTCGTCACCCCCGCGGAAGCGGGGGGCCAGACGTCCCCTCTCTTCGTGAGGCCACTCCTCCACATCGCCGTGGACCCCTGGATGCCCGATCAGGTCGGGCATGACGATCAAGGTAGGCTGCCTTCTCCAGACTGTTACGCTGTCTATGAACCGCGCCAATTTCCCCTCACCCCTGGCACGGTTCTCGCTACATAGTGGTTCGAGATGCCGGGCATCGGCCCGGCGCAACCTGCTTGTGCATCGCCAGGGTCCCAAAACGACAACTTCTCTGTGTGCTTGGTGCCTGTGGGGCGCTCTTGCGTCCCGGGGTTGACTCTCGGGCTGTCGGGGGGAGGTTGGGGATATGAGCATCAATCGCAGGTGGTCGGCGACCTGGTTCGCCAACTACAAGGGCCAGACCGGTCAGTGGGCCCAGTTGCTTCACCGGGTGACTGGATTGCTGATAGTGCTCTTCTTGCTGGCCCACATCGCGGATACCTCGCTGGTCGGCTTCGGACCCGGGGTCTACGACGGGTGGGAAGCCTTATACCAGAATCGGATCGTCCGCATATTCGAGTTGTTGCTGGTGGGCACGGTGATCTATCACGCCCTTAATGGCATCAGGGTGACCATTATCGACTTCTGGGACAAGGGCTCGATCTACCAGGAGCGGATCTTCTGGGGCATGGTCGTGCTCTTCTTCGTCCTCTTCGGCCCTACTGTGTACCTGATGTTGTTTCTCAACGGGTAAGATAAGGGGTGATCCATGCTGTACACCGCTTCGTCGGCCAGGGCCAGGTCCAGCAATTTCGAGCTGTGGTCGTGGCTCTTCATGCGGATATCGGGCATCGCCCTGCTCCTGCTGGTGCTGATCCACCTGGCCATCATGCACGCGTTTCAGCCCATCGAGAACGTGAACTTCGCCTTCGTTGCCGGTCGGTGGAGTATCCCCGCATGGCGATGGTACGACCTGGGGTTGTTGTGGCTCGCCCTCATCCACGGACTGAATGGGGCGAGGGTGGTCTCCGACGACTACATCCACACCCGGTCGTGGCGTCTGGTCACCATGTCCACCCTCTACGTGGTGGGCTTCGTCTTTCTGCTGGTAGGCACCCAGATCATCCTGTCCTTCCAGCCGACATCGACCCCATGAGCGAGAGGTAGCTGCCATGTACCACAAGTTCGACGCCATAGTGGTGGGGGGCGGCGGCGCGGGTCTGATGGCCGCCATGCAGATGTCGGGGAAGGCCCACGTGGCCGTCCTGAGCAAGCTCTACCCCACCCGCTCCCACACCGGGACCGCTCAAGGGGGCATAGGGGCTGCCCTCGGCAACCTGGAAGAGGACCACTGGGAGTGGCACATGTTCGACACCGTGAAGGGCAGTGACTACCTGGCCGACCAGGACGTGGTGGAGACCATGTGCAGGGAGGCCATCGACACGGTGTACGACCTGGAGCACATGGGACTCCCCTTCAGCCGGCTCGAAGACGGGAAGATTGCCCAGCGATTCTTCGGCGGCCACACCAGTGACTACGGCAAGGCGCCGGTGCACCGCTCCTGCTACGCCGCCGACCGGACCGGCCACATGATCCTGCAAACCCTCTATCAGCAGTGCATCAAGAACGAGGTCGTCTTCTTCAACGAGTACCACGTCCTGGATCTGATCCTCCAGGACGGAGTGTGCCAGGGTGTGGTGGCTCTTCAGGTTGCGACCGGGGAGATCCACACCTTCCACGCCAAAGCGGTGGTCTTTGCCACCGGCGGCTACGGGCGGGTCTACAAGGTCACCAGCAATGCCCTCACCTTCACGGGTGATGGCGTGGCCATCGCCTACCGGAGGGGGATTCCCTTCGAGGACCCCGAGTTCTACCAGTTCCACCCGACCGGCATCTACAAGATGGGGATCCTGATCACCGAGGGGGCGCGGGGTGAGGGAGGGATCTTTCGGAACAGGAACGGCGAGCGGTTCATGGAGCGATACGCTCCGACCCTGCTGGACCTGGCGCCGCGGGACATCGTCTCTCGCGCTATCTACACGGAGATCCGCGAGGGGCGCGGCATCGATGGCCGGGATTTCGTGTATCTGGACCTGACCCATCTCGACCCCCAACTGCTGGAACAGAGGCTTCCGGACATCATGGACTTCATCCGCACCTACCTGGGGATCGAGCCGTCCAAGCAGCCGATCCCGATCCAGCCCACGGCCCACTATGCCATGGGGGGAATACCCACCGACGTGCACGGTAGGGTCGTGATCGACGAGAAGAACACTCCGATGCCGGGGTTCTACGCGGCCGGCGAGTGCGCCTGTGTCTCGGTTCATGGAGCGAACCGGCTGGGGACCAATTCTCTGGTGGACATAATCGTCTTCGGGCGGCGGGCCGGCCGGGACGTACTGCGGTACCTACAGGAATCGGAGCTGCTGCCGCTGGAGGGGGATGTCGAGGAGCCCTCCCGGGCAGAGATCGCCAGGCTGTTGGCTGCCGAGGGTCCGGAGAATGTCGCCACCCTCCGGGCAGAGCTGCAGACTGAGATGGATGCGCATGCTTCAGTTATGCGGGACGCCACCAAACTGACGGCCATGCAGGGGGTGCTGGCCGGCCTGCGGGAGCGGTACCGCCGGATTTCTCTGCAGGACAAAGGGAGCCTGTTCAACAGCGAGCTTTACGAGGCCATAGAGTTTGGGAACCTGCTGGATATCGCAGAGGCGATCGTGGTGGGGGCCATGGCCCGGGAGGAGAGTCGAGGGGCCCACTACCGGGAGGATTTCCCCAAGCGGGACGACACCCGTTTCCTGGCCCACACCCTGGCTCGAAAGACGGCTGAGGGCGTCGACATCAGCTACAAGCCGGTGTCCATCACCCGTTTCCAGCCCCAGGAGAGGAAGTACTAAGCCTCTGGCCTGAGATCGTGTACACAATCCGTCGTCATGCCCGCGAAGGCGGGCATCCAGGGTCCTCTCCGAGCGGTGATGTCCTGGACCCCCGCTTTCGCGGGGGTGACGAGCACACTGTACGCGGACCGGCGGGAGGCGCTGCTGGACCCCCGCTTTCGCGGGGGTGACGAAGGGCAGACTATCTGGGGCCAGCTGCTTAGGAGCGGTCAGCCATCAGCGGAGACAGTAGGGGCGAAGCATTTCGCCGCGGCGAAATGCTTCGCCCTCAACCCGAGCGAGGAGGCCGATAGATGCACGTTACCCTCAGGATCCTGCGCTACGACCCCGAGAAAGACCCGGAGTCCCGTTTCGTGGAGTATGACGCCGAGGTCGAGCCTACCGATCGGGTGTTGGACGCCATCAACTACGTCAAATGGTTTCGGGACGGTTCTCTTACCTACCGTCGGTCTTGTGCCCACGGCATCTGCGGCTCGGATGCCATGCGGATCAACGGCCGGAACCGCCTGGCGTGCAAGGTGCTGGTGAAGGACGTCACGCAACCGATCATCCTGGAACCGCTCCTCGGCTTTCCGGTGATCAAGGACCTGCTGGTGGACATGGACCCTTTCTTCGCTCTGTACGCTTCGGTGAAGCCCTACCTGATAAACCACACTCCCCCGCCCGAGAAGGAGAGGCTCCAGAGCCCCGAGGAGCGGGAGCGTTTCGACGATACCACCAAGTGCATCCTGTGCGCCGCTTGCACCGGGTCCTGCCCTCCCTTCTGGGGTGATCCCCAGTTCGTCGGTCCCGCGGCCCTGGTGAACGCCCACCGCTTCATCTTCGATAGCCGGGACGAGGGCGCGACGGAACGGTTGGAGATCCTGAACCAGCGGGAGGGGGTGTGGAGGTGCCGGACGGTCTTCAACTGCACCGAGGCATGCCCCAGGGGGATCAAGGTGACCCTGGCTATCGAGCAGATCAAGAGGGCGATCCTGCTGAACAAGGTGTAGCAGTTGCACCCTCTCCCACGGGAGAGGGTGCAACTGCCGCCTGCAAACTGGACGCGGGTTAGCCTAGCTGCTATATTGGTGCCGCGCCGGAGAACTGCGGCAGGCACGTTCTTGTAGTATCCCTGGCGGCAAATCGGTGGCGGGCAGTGTCGCCCGGCGAGCGGGCTGTTAGACGGCAGTTCGATCCACCCGACGAGGGGATGCCAGCGTTAGTGCGTGTTCCTATCCTTCCCGCCCTGGCGATAGTCCTTTCCCCTTGCTCCTTGAGGCAGACCTCTCCCGCTCCTGGCGAGAACTGTGTTGCTGCCTTCTGTCTCCTCATGCCCGGAAATGTCGAGTACCAGGACGGACGGGCCCCACCCTCCTAACTCCTCGTTGGCCCCATCGATTCCGTTTGCAGCTGTCTGAGTTCAGGGAAAGGAGATTCGAGAGTTGATACAGACAGAGAGGGCCAGGGTACGAAACCTCAACGTGCCGCTCTCGCCGGTCAACTACCGGACAGGCATGTGGGCCTACGTCCTCCATCGGATCACCGGTCTGGTGTTGGTTTTCTACCTCCTGATGCACATCATGGTTATCTCGTCGGCCATGATGGGCGGCAAGAGCGCCTTCGATGCGCTGCTGGGCATCCTTCAAACCCCCTTCTGGGTAGTGATGGATCTGGGGTTGGTGGCCGTAGTGCTCTTCCACGGTCTGAACGGCATCCGGCTGCTCCTCTTCGATCTAGGCGTGGGGGTGCGCTCGCAGAAGATGCTCTTCTGGGTGGTTTTCCTCGCTTCCTTCATCGGGTTTGTCCTTTCGGTAATCGTCAGCCTTCCCCTGATCTTCGTCTGAGGCGGACGGGGGTTCTCGGGGGATGAGAGGGGAGGATTGAGATGCAAGCAACTGCTCGGAAGAGTTCCGGCGCCTGGTCGTGGCTGTTGCAGCGGATAACGGCGGTGCTGCTGCTCGGTCTGCTGGGCATTCACATAGTCGTGCTCCACTTCGTTCGGCCGGAGGGCGACATAACCTTTGCCTCGGTTCACGTCAGACTCTCGACCCTGCTCTACATGGCGGTCGACTACGGCCTGCTGGGCATCGTTCTGTATCACGGGTTGAACGGCGCGCGGAACGTCCTGCTGGACTTCACCTTCGGCCTGCGAGGTCAGAAGGCCATATCGACGGTATTGCTCCTCATCGGGCTGGTCGCCTTCGTCTACGGGGCCTGGGCGCTGACGCCCTTCATCACCGGCACGGCGCGGCCGTAGTCGTAAGGAGGGAGAGATGATTCATCACCAGGTTATTGTGGTAGGCGGCGGGCTCGCGGCCTTGCGGGCAGCCCTCGCCGCCCAGGACACGGCAGATGTGGGCGTGCTCTCCATGGTCTATCCCGTCAGGTCCCACTCGGGCGAGGCCCAGGGGGGCATCAACGCCGCCCTGGCCAACAACCCGGACGGCAAGGACGACAACTGGGAGAAGCACGCCTTCGACACCATAAAGGGTAGCGACTACCTGGCCGATCAGGATGCTGCCGAGACCATGGCCAGGGAGGCCCCAGGCTGCGTCTACGAGATGGAGCACTGGGGAGTCCCCTTCAGCCGCTTCGACGATGGCACCATCGCCCAGCGCCCCTTCGGCGGCGCCGGCTTCCCTCGAACCTGCTTCGCGGCGGACAAGACAGGCCACGTGCTGCTCCACACCATGTACGAGCAGTGTGTCCGCCGGGGGGTGAGGTTCTACAACGAGCGGATGGTGGTGTCGCTGGTGGTGGAGGACGGTCGCTGCCACGGCGTGATCGCCATGAACCTGATCACCGGCCAACTGGAGGCCTTCCAGGCCGAGGCGGTGGTCTTTGGTACCGGCGGCGCGGGCAGGGTCTACGCCCGCAGCACCAACGCCATCATCAACACTGGCCTTCCCATGGCCATGGCCTACTGGGCTGGCGTGCCGCTGAAGGACATGGAGTTCGTCCAGTTCCATCCCACCACCCTCTACGGAACCAACATCCTGATGACCGAGGGGGCCCGGGGTGAGGGCGGATATTTGATCAACAGTCAGGGCGAGCGCTTCATGGCCCGATACACCCCCAAAGTGATGGAACTGGCT
>JAJZQR010000326.1 GCA_021806765.1 Chloroflexota bacterium
GCGACTTCGTGAGTGAAGACGTCCGCGTAGGCAGGCGAAACTCCCTCCCGCGTCGGGCGAGCGTTGCCCTCGGGCGCGGTCTCCGCGAAGAAATCGGCCGGGTCCAGGCCCAGGACGGCAGCCAGGCGGGGGATTTCGTCGGCCTTGATGGGGGTGGCGCCAAGGGTACGGTTGTTCAGCCACTTGAGCGATACGTGCAGGCGCTTGGCGATGGCTGTCTGTGTCATTCCAGAGCTGTGGATGAGGTGAGTCAGCCTGTCGGCGGTTCCCATCGGTACGCATCTCCTGAGCAAGAGGTGACTGGCCTCGAGATGGTTGCGGGGGCTGCTTGACAGAGATTGTTGCACATCGGGATAATCTTGTCAAACATAGGGAGAACATTCCGGAGCATTGGCGGCGATTCAAGGGGTTCGGGGCGAGCGCCGGGAGCGAGCGCCGGGGTATTGGGGGTGGCTGTGAGCGTCGAGGCGACGGGCAGGGTGTGGCGGGAGTTGATGGCGGACCGGTTGGGGAGCGGCAGGCGGGTCGGCTGGTTGGGGGGCCGGTGGCGAAGGGTGAGCTGGTGGTGCAGAGGGGCGGGGCGTGAGGGCTTGGCGGTGAGCACGGGGGGGTGAGAGCGGGGTGCCCTGTCGCGAGGGGGAGCGGACGACCTCGGGGGATGGAGGTGGGCGATGGTGCGGCTGGGCAGCAAGCGGGAATCGGGGGATTGGTGCCCCGAGTTGGAGGCTCTGCAGGGCGACCCGGCGATGATGCTGCTCGGAGCGGTCTACCTGCGGGCAAGGTCGGATGCGGCGGTGAGCGGGCAGGCGCGGCGGTTCCTGCGACGGGTGGAGCGGAGCTACGTGGAGGTGGGGGACGCGGGGTACGCGGTGCTGATGGCGATGGGGTCGAGGCGAAGATGCGCGGCCGCCGACGGGAGGTGAGGAGATGGCCGACCTGGTGGTGACGGTGCCGAAGGAGCGCTGGGATCGGTGGCTAGCGGAGGGGGACCTGCCGGGGGAGCCGTGGACGGGTAGGGAGCATCGCTTCTGGATCGGCTGGCGCAAACCTGGACCGTGGAGGGCGGGGGACAGGGTGTACGTGGTAGCACGTGGGAGGGTGCGGGGTTACGCACCGTTGGTGCGGGTAGAGCGGGAACCGGTGCGGGGGTACGGGCTGGTGAGGGGTGGCGGGGCGGTGGCGGTCACGATCCCTCAGGAGGTGAGGGGGTTTCGGGGCGTTAGGGCCAGGTGGTGGAACAGGAGCGAGGAGATCCCCTGGTACCCGATGCAGGGGCCGACGGCGGGCACGACGCCGGGTAGCGTAGGGCGGGGCCTTGCGCCCCGCGCCCGGCAGACCGAGAGTTGAAGGGGAGGGCGGGGGTTATGGCACCCAGACCGAAGTCGGGAGACGCTTGGTGGACGGGGCAGAGAGAGGAGGCGGCGCTGCTGGTGGCGCAGGACGAGCTGAGCAACGAGGAGATCGCGGCGCGCCTCCGGGTTAGCCGTCAGTCGCTGCAGACATGGAAGACGACTCTGGAGTTCGCGGCGAGGGTGCGGGAGCTGGTGACGGCGATGGCGGAGGCGGTGAAGGGACAGGGGATCGCCGAGCGGCAGAACCGGGTGGCTGCCCTGAACGATCGCTGGGAGAAGCTGCAGGGTGTGATAGCGGCGCGGGCGAAGGACATGGAGTCCGTGCCGGGTGGGGACACCGGGCTGCTGGTTCGCGAAGTGAAGCTGGTGAAGGTGTACCTGGTGATGCCCGAGCCCGAGGGCGGCGAAGCCACCCCCGAGGCCGAGGAGCTGGCTAGCGGCAGGCGGGCCGTCCAGGTGGCGGAGTACGCGGTGGACGTGGGGCTGCTGAAGGAGCTGCGGGAGCACGAGAAGCAGGCGGCTATCGAGCTCGGGCAGTGGGAGGAGAAGCACGAGCACAGCGGCGAGGTGCTGGTGCGTGAGTACGTGGGAGTCGACATCGAGCAGGTCTAGCCGGAAAGTGGTCAGGGTCCAGTATCAGCCTCGGGGCGCGGCGCTGGAGCTCTTCGGGCGCCGTGACCCCGAGCTTCTGCTTTCGGGACCTGCGGGCACTGGCAAGAGCCGGGGCTGCCTGGAGAAGCTGCACCTCTGCTGCGCCAGGTACCCGGGGGTCCGCGGGCTGATGGCCCGGAAGACGAGGGCCAGCCTCACCGAGTCGGCGATGGTGACATTCGAGCGGCACGTCCTGCATCCCCTGGACGCTGTGGACTGGCACGACAAGGCCCAGGAGTATCGCTACCCCAACGGCTCGGTGATCGTGGTGGCAGGTCTGGACAAGGCGAGCAAGGTGATGTCCAGCGAGTACGACGTCGCCTACGTGCAGGAGGCCACGGAGCTATCGGAGGGGGACTGGGAGGCCCTGTCCACTCGGATGCGCAATGGCGCCATGCCGTACCAGCAGATCGTGGGCGACTGCAACCCGGATGCGCCTTTCCACTGGCTGAAGCTGCGGGCGGATGCCGGCAAGGTCGCGATGCTGCAGAGCCGTCACGAGGACAACCCCACCCTCTGGGACCCCCTGCGGGGGGGATGGACCGAGTACGGGGCGCGGTACATGGCCCGGCTGGACGCGCTGACCGGAGTCCGGTACCTGCGGCTGCGCAAGGGAATCTGGGCGGCGGCCGAGGGGTCGGTCTACGAGGGGTGGGACCGGGCGGTGCACCTGGTGGAACGGGTGATGGGGGGACGGGGGACCTGCAAGGTGGACCGGGCTGGGATCCCGCTAGACTGGACGCGCTACTGGGTGGTGGACTTCGGGTTTACGCATCCCTTCGTGTGGCAGGCGTGGTGCGTCGACCCGGACGGGCGGCTTTACCGGTACCGGGAGATTTACCGGACTCAGCGGCTGGTGGAGGACCACGCGCGGGACATCCTGGCGGCGACGGCCGGGGAGCCTCGGCCGCGTGCGGTGATCTGCGACCACGACGCGGAGGACAGGGCCACCCTGGAGCGCCACCTGGGGATGGCCACGACGGCGGCCCACAAGGCGGTCTCGCCCGGGATCCAGGCGGTAGCGGCGCGGCTCCGGCCGGCGAGAGACGGACGGCCCCGGCTGTTCTACCTCCGGGATGCCCTGGTGTACCGGGATCCGGCGCTGGTGGAGGCGAAGCTGCCGACCTGCACGGAGGAAGAGGCGGAGGGCTACGTATGGAACCTGGCGGGCGGGAGGAAGAGGGGCGAGGAGCCGGTGAAGGCGGACGACCACGGCATGGACTGCACCCGGTACCTGGTGGCGCAGCTGGACGTGGTGGGGGGACGGAGGGCCGTGGGGAGGAGGCGGGGGAGTGAGGGGCTGACATGACTGCTATAGGCGGGCGACAGGGCACCTTAGTTCCGGTTGAGGAGCGGCTTGTCGTAGGCCGCAACCTGGCGGCGGGGGCATCAGGCCCGCTGAATGGGCCGTGCCGGCCGACGGCTGTTGATGGCACCGTTGTCGCGCCGCGACCGGTCTGGAGTGGCGTAATGGTGAGGGAGACTTCGTGCGGCGCGGGGTGACGCCAAGGGATGCCCGATAACCTCGGCGGACTGCGCATGGGTCACAGGGTGTTTAGCCACGCCGAAAACTCGTTGGGATCAATACGATTGTGGATGTATTGATTTACCGTCAGGTAGGCGAGAACTGTGGCCTCGCGCACTATTTTCGGTGGTGTACTGGAATAGGGGTTGAAGGGAGACAGAGCACCGTACTCGCCTCCGTAGCCGCCGAAGTCGTTGAAAATCGATGTTGCGGAGAACGGGCTGCCGTATTCTCCGAACCGGTTGGTGATTGACCGTGGATCGAAACGATCGGCTGAGATCAGGCCTAGAAACTGATCGTCGGCCGCGAACAGAAATGCGCTCAGTAGGTGGTCGAAACGCTTGACCTGTCCCGCTTGCCCGATTGTGGTGACGGGTCCGTGGATCCCCTCGAACACGTCCTCGTAGGGCTCGGGAACGCGGGGCGAGCGAAGCCGTCGCATTGGGCGCATCGGTGGAGGCTGCCGCTGAACGCGAGGTGGTCTAGGTATGCTTCGGGGGAAAGTGCGCCGTTTGTCCCGAACTATTCTGTCGTCGTTGAGTAGATGGCCGACGAACAGTCCGTCGCTGTTGAATACCTCGTTGCCGTTAAGGACTAAGCCCAACCACGTGCCGTTAGTACTGAACAGGCCGTTGCCCGATATGAAAGCTACGTAGTCGCCGGAGGTGTTGAAGATATAGCGAACGGCCATGTTAGCTTGCGTCCCGGGTAGAGAAGTACAAGCCCAGGGCGATCACCAGGATGCCTGAGGCCAGCGTGACCACGCCGGGCGGGGCGATTGTCACTGTCAACAGATTCACGCCGAATGCGACGAGTATGTTGCTTGTGGCGAGCAGGAGTGTGCCGACGCCTGCGTAGGTCTTCTTGCGCTGGTACCCATCTACGTAGGTGCGCATGATATTCAGCTCATTCTGGTTAGCAGCATTCTCGCCGACAAGCTTCTTGTAGTAGTGCATGAGCATCTTGATGGCTGTAGGATTGTCGACCAGTTCATCAACGGTCAGGCCGGCTAGTTCGCGAGTCGACACCCCGAGGATCGTTTCTGGTTCTGGATAGGAGGGGTGACCGTTGTCTTGCATGTCAAACGTCCCCCAGTATGGGCAATCAGGCTTTCCAGGTAGAGCGGGGAATGTGCGGGTAGGCGGGATAGAAGCCAATTATGGCAGTTTTCTGCGGACATGCAAGGGGCATGAGGTTGGGGGTGTTGGGCGAGGAGAAGTGGGGCCGACGGGAGGTTAGTGGAGGGACAGGGGCGTCTCGACCTCCTGTTGACAGAACCACCTCCCCCCGTTGTAAGGATCACCCGAACGGTCGGGATACGCCGCGCACCCGAAGCGCCAGCCACCAACCCCGGCCGTCGGGGGCCGCGGGTTGGGGCCGCGGTCGACGCGGGGAGGGCGGGAACCCGCGACGATGGAGGTGTACGGTGACCCTAAAGGTGCTCCCTAATCCGGCACCAGCGCAGACCTCGGGGGCCTCCAGGGCGTCGGTGTTGGCCGGCGCCGACTCGGTGCGGATCAAGCGCTACGCCGACTATCAGTCGTGGTACGACGGCAAGCACTGGCCTCGTCCCCGGGCCGGGCGGACCAACCTGGTGGTCAACTACTGCCACGTCCTGGTCGACAAGAGCGTCTCCTACCTGTTCGGCAAGGGGCTCAACTTCGCGGTCAAGGCAGGGTCCGACGAGGCGAATCTGCCGGCGGCCAATGCCGAGGCGGCGGAGGCGCTGATCTACCGGGTGTACGAGGACAGCAACCTGGAGGCGGTGGACGTCCAGGCCGGCACCAACGCCGCGGTCCTGGGCGACTGTGTGTTCAAAGTCTTCTGGGACAAGCAGCGAAGGCTCCCCCGGGTCATCAACCAGGACCCCACGCGCTTCTTCTGCTCCTGGGCGGAGGACGATCTGGCCACCCTCTTGAGGGCTCACTGCAGCTACCGGCTCTCTCCGGAGGTGGCGGAGCTCCGGTTTGGCAAGCCGTTTCGGGGGACGTCTCTCGACGTGGTCGAGAGCTGGACCGCAGACACCTTCGAGGTGTGGGCAGGTGACCAGGCGGTGTCCAGGGTGGCGAATCCTTACGGGTTCATCCCTTTCGTCCATATCCCCAACGCCCGTCCGGCCAACGAGTTCTGGGGGGTCTCCGACCTGAAGGACCTTATCCCCCTGAACAAGGAGCTGAACGAGCGGTTCAGCGACTTCGCGGACGTCGTCCGCTACCACAGCGACCCTCCGGTGATCTTCAAGGGGGTGAGCGAGCACAGCAACCTGGCGGTGGGCGCCGGGACGGTGTGGGACATACCGGAGGGGGCCGACGTGGAGCTGCTGGAGTGGAAGGGTCAGCAGCCGGCGACCTTCGAGCACGTCGACCGGATCATGCGGGCGATGCACGACATCGCGGAGACGCCTAAGACGGCCTTAGGTGAGACCGGCCGTCTG
>JAJZQR010000327.1 GCA_021806765.1 Chloroflexota bacterium
GGGTCCCAGCGCCCAGCCTGAGCGCGAGCCCCACCTCAGTAGTGGCGGGCGACTCCGTGACGGTGACCTGGGCCAACATCCCCAACCCCACCGCCAAGGACTGGATAGGGCTGTATCCAGCGGGCGATACCAGCAACTCGGGCTATCAAGCCTGGGTGTACGTGAGCGGGTCGAAGACCCCCGGAGAGGCCCTGGCCTCCGGATCGGTGAGCTTCACCATCCCGGCCAGCGTGGCTGCAGGGAACTACGAATTCCGCTTCCTGTCCAACGACGGCTTTCAATCGCTGGTGGTCTCCAATCAGGTAGCGATCTCGGCGGCCACACCCACCGCCACCCCGACCGCCGGCCCTACCAACACGCCGGGACCCACCGACACACCGACGGCAACGGCCACGCCGGGGCCCACGAATACACCGACGGCAACGGCCACGCCGACCCAGACAGGGACTCCGACCAGCGGTTCTGACGACTGGCGGAACATCGAGATCCCGAATCCCGAGGGAGATCGGAAGGCCAACCACGGCTGGTTCGTCTCCTGGATCGCCCACTTCGCCCAGACCCTGGACGATGTGCGCCACGGCCTGGTGGTCTCCTTCTTCGCCCACTCGGATCTGGGCAAGGATGAGAAGGCGAAGGCACACCAGGACGAGCACGAGAACGACGACGAGAATGAGAACGTAGCTACCTCCACGGCCACCCCGACGGCTACCGCGCAGCCGACGGCCACCGTAACGCCGACACCGACCAGCGGGGCCACGGCTACCGCAACGCCGACCAGCCAGGCCACGGCTACCGCAACGCCGACGCCAACCAGCCAAGCCACGGCTACCACCAACGACCAGAGGGAGAGGTCAAATTCCCACTCCCAGGAAAAGGAGAGGCACCAGGGAAATTCCCAGCGCAACAGCGAAGAGGACGAGGATACGGCTCAGCCTGCTGGCTCGACGGGCTCCCTCGACGCCACGCCGACCGCCACGCCCGGCTCCGGCACTACCCGGGGACAATCTCTCCGGTCGCAGGAGCAGGAGAATCAGCAGAACAGAAACAATCGCGAGGACTACCGCGGCCAGAGCGGCCAGACTTCCGAGGAGGAAGACACAAACCAGGACGAGGGCCGGAAGCCCACCGACAAACCGGGTAACGGGTCTCGCTCCAATCGATCCAGGTAACAGCGCCACCAGCAGTCGAACGAGTGCAGGCCGGCCCGCATACGCGGCCGGCCTGCCGTCTTCTCCGCCCCATTGACCTCTCCCGACCCCCGTGCCACACTGCATCATCCAAAGGAGAGATGGACCGTCGCACGCACGGTCCCGGGAGAGAGTGAGATGTACCGACGCATCCTGGTTCCCCTGGACGGCTCTGACCTGGCGGAGACGGCCATCCCCCATGCGGAGCTGCTGGCCTCGACGACGGGAGCGGAACTGGAGTTGATCCGGGTCACCCTGCTGCGCTTCCTCCAGGCTCCGGATGGACACAGCTACGTGGCTCAGGAGAACGGGGATCACGACGAGGCCGAAGGGTACCTGCGCCGGTGGCAGCAGCGGCTCAGCAGCAAAGGGATCGCCGCCAGCTACCAGGTGCGGGGGGGCAACGTGGCCGAGGAGATAGTGGAATACGCCGCCGCCACCGAGGCCGATCTCATCGTCATGTCCACCCATGGACGGACGGGCGCCCGCCTGTGGGCCTACGGGAGCGTGGCGGAGAAGGTGCTGAGAGCCGCCCCCTGCTCCGTCCTCGTAGTGCGGGCCGGACGCGGTGACGCGGTGACGCGGTGACGGGGAGACGCAGGGAAGGATCGAACAAGATAGACAGGATCAGTCAGATGGCTCTTCTATCCTGAGCATCCTGTCTATCCTGTTTCTCGCTCCCCGCGTCCCCGTGTCTCCGCGTCCCCGCGTCTCGAAGAACGGCCGCGGAGCAGCAGGGGCTCCCCCGGGGCCGCAAGACCACCTCCAGACGCTCCCAGGCTCCGTTGGGGGGCATCTTGCTCATCTCCTCGGGCAGATCCAATCCAAGATAGTGGGTGCGGATCACCACCATCGCCGTCTTGTGGGTCACCAGGCAGAGGGTGCCTCCGGGATGCCGGCGGATCATCTCCTCGACCGCCGCAATGGTCCGGTCATGGACCTCCCGGATCGACTCCCCGCCCGGCGGTCGCGCCGGCCGGGGGTCCTCGACCCACTGCCGATGAAGCTGGGGATAGGCTCCGGCTATGCGTTCGGCCAGCATGCCCTCCCACTCCCCCAGGTCGATCTCCTTCAAACGGGGATCCACGCACACCCCCAGCCCCTGCCTTCGACCGATAGCCTCGGCTGTGTTCAGCGCTCGGCTGAGGGGGCTGGAGTAGAGGGCATCGATCCTTCTGGTGGAGAGTCCTGCGGCCGCCAACTCGGCCTGCTCCCGTCCGATAGCGTTTAAGGCGACGTCCGCGCAGCCCTGGTACCGTCCCTCCAGGTTCCAGTCGGTCTGGCCATGGCGCACCAGGATGATTTCGGACCTCTCCCCCCGCCCCTCCCCTATGAGGGGAGGGGTGCCCTCTCCCTCTTCCCCTGTGGGGAAGGGGGCCGGGGGGTTAGGTCCGAAGAGGGAGCTGGGGGTTAGGTCAGCCTCCATCACGCCAGCCCCCGCTTCTGGCGGTACTCCGGCACCGTGATCATGGGCGGCCTCTCCCTATCCCGCAGCTCCTTGACCTCCAGGTGGAACTGGTCCCTGGTATGCTGGATCAGCTTCATGCTGCAGTTGAGATCCGTCATGAGCTTCAGTCGCTGCTGGTCCTCGACCCTGTTCAGCACCACCTGGATCAGAGTGAAGGCCATCTTGCTCAGGGATACCAGGCTCTGGTTGCGGTGCACCCGCCGCTTCAGGTCCACCTGACCGATGGAGTGAAGGCCGAATGCCTCCAGGAAGTCGACCAGCAGCCCGGTCTCGACCCCGTAGCCGGTGAAGAAGGGGACGCTTTCCAGCGCCTCCCGGCGGCCGGCATACTCCCCCGCCAGGGGCTGCACGATGCCCGACAGCTCGGGGTAGAAGAGATTCAGCATGGGGCGTGCGGTCAACTCCGTGACCCTGCCGCCGCCCGTGCCCATCGTCTTGTGGCCTACCCGAATCGGCCGGCGGTAGAACCCCTTCACGTACTTGACCCGGGGGTGCTGCAGCAGCGGCCCCAGCAAGCCGTAGACGAAGCGAGGATGGATGTTCCTGATGTCGGTGTCTATCCAGGCGACGATGTCGCCCTTCAGCACGTAGAGGCTCTTCCAGAGGGCCTCCCCCTTACCCGCGATGGAGCCGTATTGGGGAAGGATCTCCTGGTGCAGGTAGACAGGAATGCCGTAGCTCCGAGCGATCTCCACCGTTCGATCGGTCGATCCGCTGTCGATGAGGACTATCTCGTCCAGAAGGGGATGTTTTTCCATCAACTCACTCTTGATGGACGCGATAATGGGACCGACAGTAGGCTCCTCGTTCAGGGCTGGAAGACCCAGGCTGATGGTCACCCCGGAAGCCTTCTTCAGCCGCACCAGCAGATCCAGATCTGACCACTCCTCGCTGTCGAAGGTGTTCTCGGCGAACCACTTGTCCACCAGGGTGGAGATGGGCATGGTGGCCCTGGCCTGCCCCTCCTGAAACAGACGTCCAAAGTCCGGCCTCAGCCCCTCCGCCGGCTCCTTGGTCTTGACCACGATGACCTGCCGGTCCACCTCCCGAACCACCCTCTCCGCAATGGAACCGAAGAGGTGGGGTTCTGCCGAGGAAGGAGCCGCCGAGGCGCCCATCACCACTGCCTGGTGGCTGGAGGCCTCGGAAAGGATGGCCTGGACCACCGATTCCGAGACTTTGAAGGCTCTCTCCACCCGGTTGCTGGGGATGGCCGCCAGGAAGTGGTTGAAGTGCTCCTTCTCTCGCTCCACATCCTCCAGGGTGAGCCCCGGCGGTATCACTCGGAGGGCCGTCACCCTGGCATCGTACCGATCGGCGAGCCCCACGGCCAGCCGCAGGGCGAGGGCCGCATGAGGGCCACCGCGCACCGGCAGCAGGATCCGCCTGCAGTTCCCCAGGGAATGGAGCTTGACCATGGCTATGTCACAGGGTGGGTCCTTGGCGATCTCGTCTATGGTGGTCCCGAAGATGGCGTTGGGGCTCGTAGTGGAACCCTTCCAGGCGAGCAGCAGCAGGTTGGCCGACACCTCCTTGGCCGCATCGGAGATACCGTGCCAGACCTGTCGGGATACCCGCACCAGAGTGGCGATCTCCAGATCCGGCGACTGAGAGGTCATTTTGAAGATCCGCCCCAATCGCTGGCGGTGGGCTTGGGCCGGTCGGGCGCCGTGGCTGAAGTCCACTTCCTCCGGAACCTCCACCACACCCAGGGCCACCACCCTGCCGCACCGCTCGCCGGCCTGCACCGGCATCAGCATCCCGGCTATCCTGATCAGGTCGCCGGCCGACCTGGTATCGGACAGAGGCACCAGTATCGTGAACTCTTCACTGGCAGTTCTAGCCATTCATACCCCCTAAGCAAGCTCGCAAGACAAAGCGAGCCCGGCGCATCTCGATCTCGACCGAGGCAGCGGAGTTCAGTCCTCAGTCCTCAGTCCTCAGTCCTCGGTCCTGTCGGTGGTGACCCGATTAGAGGCTCGATACGATCGTCGAAGAGGGAATCCCAGGAGTAGTGCTGCAGGAGTCTCCGGCGAAGGCGGTACACCTTGTCCTCCCTCATCCAACTGCGGATCCGCCTCGCTACGGATTCAGGCTCTTCCTGCAACTCGAAGTAGACCGCGGCATCGAGGCCGATCTCCCTGAAGGGAGGGATGTTAGAGCAGAACACCGGGAGCTTGAACAGCCCGGCCTCCACCAGCGGTATCCCGAAGCCCTCCTGAGCGCTGCTGAACAGCAAGAGGTCGCTGAGGGAGTAGAGGTCCCACATCATCTGGTCGCTGACCGGGTACCCACCCCGGGCTGACTCCAGATGCTCGAACAGCAGGATCACCTCCCGTTCCACCCCCAACTCCCTCCGGAGGCGACGCAACTCCTCCACGTAGTCGCCGGACCGAACGTTGTGGGGGCCCGGCGGCCCCGTCACCACCAATCTGGCCTGGACGGCCTGCTGCAGAAGGGCACGGGTGATCCGGATGCTCATCTCCAGGTTCTTTCGCTTGGTGATCCGGACCGGGGCCAGCATCAGCAGTTCCCCTTGGAGGAGGCCCAGCCTGCGGACCAGTTCGGCAGTCTCCGGCTCCAGCTTCAACTGAACCGCCGGATCCACCCCCGCCGGTATCACCAGCAGCCGCTCGGTCGGCAGGTCGAAGAGGTCCGACATCTCTTCCTGCCGGGTAGCGGATACGACCACATATCTGATCCCCTCCAGCGGCTGCTTCAGCAGCCGCCAGGGGAACTCCTCCCGCATACGCGGGATGTAAAGCTCGTTCTTCCAGGATAGATCATGGCACCAGGCCACGAAGCGCGGCCCATCTCCCTGCAGGGCTATGCGATGCAGGGCAGCCGTCAGCGGGAGGTTGAAGTGCAGGGTAAAGGCGTTGTGGACGATGCACACATCCACACCGGCCAAGGCGGAGCGCAACTCGCCCTCGATCCGCTCCGCTACCCGGCGGAAACGATCGCTCACCAGGCCTTGATCCAGCTCTTCGTTGACAGCCAGCAGCTCGAGATCCTTAGAGTAGAGGGAAGGGATCAGCTGCACCGGCACGTCGGCGCGAAAAGGCTCTCCCTTGCCCGCTATCACCCGAGTGGGATAACCACGTTCGGCGAACAGCCCGGCGTGGACGGCGATCAACTGCTCGACGCCACCAACAACCGGGGGGCAGGTATAGTGCAGGATGGCAACAGAGGGCTTCTGCAAGGCGGGGCCTCCTGAAGGGTATCTGATCCGTTGCTTATTC
>JAJZQR010000328.1 GCA_021806765.1 Chloroflexota bacterium
AAGTCGTTGGCCCGAAGGTATTCATCCGAACCTTCCATGCCTGTGGCATGAATCCACCGAGCGCCTACACGGCGCACGAACTCCGATCCATTGTCGGTGTCGATACCCAGGAGAGGGAAGGGCAGCCGAGCCCTTAGCCCCTCCAGGGCGGCAAAGACGGCCTTCTGGCTCTTGTCGATGACAGCACCGCACTCGGTCCAGCCCGTGGCGATGTCTACGAGGTCCAGGGTGCACAGGTAGCTGCCGGCAGTGCTACTTCCACAATGGGCCACCAGATCGATCTCCACAAACCCTGGCTGCTGCTCGTCCCAAGGGGTGAATGTGCGCACTGGCACCTGCTTCTTCAGAAGGCTGCCAGGCTTGGTGGTTGAGAGCCCCTGAGGCTTCTCTCCTATCCGAGCTATCTTCAACCGACGGTCAATGGTGGCGGCGCTCATCGACAGGAGGGCTCCTCGCACCTCCTCCCTCAGCCGCAGCGCCCCCTCCCGCTCCAATGCCGGCACTAGCTCCGCCATGAAGGGCGCTAGGCGCTTGCCGCAGATCCATCCCGTAGCCTCCGCAGCCACCCTCAAGGCTCCCACCACCTCTGGCCCGTACACCACAGGATGGCCCGCTCCACTCACTCGGAAGGCACCCCGTGGTGGACCATGCATCAAGAGGGCGATGGCGTACTTGCGATGATAGTCCGTCAGGGCAACGAACTCGTCCAGCAGCCGCTCCTTCTCCTGTCGGTCTGCCGCCAAGTAGCGGCCTCGTAGCTTCGCTGCTACGTCGTGCTTGCTCCGCTGCTCCACACCCATCTCCAAGCTCCCGAAAGTAAGATGGATTGTGAGGCAACGACTCAGCCACGGGTAAGATTATTTGTGAGTCAATGCGGAATCTTGCGCTCGAATCCGCCGGAGTGTAGTATCGCCAGTTAACATCGACGTTGGGGGGGAGCCGGCCCGAGGGTTCCCGGTAGGAGCCATGGACTGCCGAACGAGCGATACCGAGGTGAGGCCGCCATGGGGTTGAAGCGGCTAATCCTGGCGGCCAGGGGCGATGCCCCGGCGGACCTGATCCTGCGCAACGCCCGCATCATCAACAGCTTCACGGGCGAGATCGAAGAGGGGAACGTAGCCCTGGCCGAGGGGCGCATCGCGGGCATCGGGGATTACACCGACGCCCGCCAGGTGGTGGATCTGAAGGGTCGCTACCTGGCGCCGGGGCTGATCGACGGGCACGTTCACCTGGAGAGCTCCCTGCTGCACGTCGACCAGTACGCACGCGCCGTGGTCCCGCACGGTACCTTGGCCGCCGTCACGGACCTCCACGAGCTGGCCAACGTGGCCGGCCTGAAGGCCATCCGCTACATCATGGATTGCGCCCGCCGGCTTCCCCTGGACCTCTTCTTCACCGCCCCCTCCTGCGTCCCATCCACCGACATGGAGACCAGCGGTGCCAGACTCGGCGCCGAGGATCTCCGGAAGGTCCTCCGCTGGCGGAACGTGGTGGGGCTCGGAGAGATGATGGACGTCGCCGGGGTGCTCGGCGCCGATCCGGAAACCCTGGCCAAGCTGGGGGCGGCGGGATCGCCCGCAGGAGGCGGCTCCCACAGGGTGCCGGTCGGGGCTCGGGATGGCCACGCACCCGGCCTTCGCGGGAAGGATCTCAACGGCTACCTCTCGGCGGGGATCGGCTCGGACCACGAGAGCACGGAATTCGAGGAGGGGCTGGAGAAGCTGCGCCGGGGAGTCCAGCTGATGATCCGCGAGGGGTCGGTGGAGCGCAACCTGGAGGCCCTGCTGCCGCTGGTCGACGACCACAGCTATCACCGCTGCATGCTGGTGGTGGACGACCGGGACCCCCTCGACCTCTGGCGCGACGGCGACCTGGACGCGGTGGTGCGCAAGGCCATCCGTCTCGGGCTGGAACCCGTCCGCGCGGTGCAGATGGCCTCCCTGAACGCCGCACGCTACTTCGGGCTGGAGGGCCACGGCGGGATCGCCCCCGGCTACTTCGCCGACCTGCTGGTGCTGTCGGATCTGGAGCGGTTCCAGATCCAGGAGGTGTACCACCGGGGGAAGCTGGTGGCGAGGGAGGGACGGCCCATCTTCAGGGCCTCGGCGCCTCGGAACGGCTGGATCGACAGCTCCGTCCGGGTGAAGCCCTTCCCCGTCGAGCGGTTGGCCCTGAAGGGGGGTGCAGGGGAGGAGTTCCCTGCGATCGAGATCGTCCCCGGCCAGATCCTCACCCGGCGGCTCATGGCGAGGCCGCGCCGCGAGGGCGGGACCATCGTGCCGGACCCCGATAGGGATCTGCTGAAGCTGGTGGTGGTGGAGCGGCACCGAGCCACGGGGAACGTGGGGATCGGTCTGGTGAAGGGCTTCGGCCTGAAGGAGGGCGCCCTGGGAAGCTCCCTCGCTCACGATTCCCACAACATCATCGCGGTGGGCGCCAGCGACGAGGACATCTACGCGGTGGTGAAAGGGATCGAGGCGAGCCACGGCGGTCTGGCCTGCGCCGTGGACGGGCGGGTGGTGGCCTCGCTGCCGCTTCCGATCGCCGGGCTGCTCTCCAGGGAGCCGCTGGAGACGGTGGTGCAGCAGCTGGAGGCGCTGGAGCAGGCCGCACGCGACCTGGGCTGCACCGTCCGGTCCCCCTATTCCATCCTCTCGTTCCTGGCGCTGCCGGTGATCCCGGAGCTGCGGCTGACGGACCGGGGGCTGGTGGACGTGGGGGCGGGGAGGATCATACATCCGTAGGGGCGAACCTCGTGTTCGCCCAGCCACACGACCGCCGGGCGGGGAGGGCGAGACAAACAGGATGGACAGGATGGACAGGATAGGGGGCTGATCGTTGGCACGGTCGCTAATGGGTGTGGGCGAATACTGGGCGGGGATGCAGGTGCGGAGACGGGGCAATGGCTCGCTGGATTGAAACGGCGGGCGGGGTGTTGGCTGCTCTCATAGGGGTAGCGGTCGCGGTGGCAATGGTGGCATTGGGGGCCTATTTCTGGGCCGTTGCCCTGGTCGTACTGAGCGGGCTTGGGGCCGGTATCGGGGCCTACCAACACGCCGTTAATCGCAGCCGGCAATGGCTCACCGTCCTCTGGGTCTCGTCGCTGGGGTTGGCGGGCATGACGGTGTTGGCCGTCTTTAGCGTTGGGGTTTTCCTGCTGCCCGGCGCACTGGCCGCTCTGGTCGCAGCCGGAACAGGAACGTGGCGTTCGGCGACAGGTGGGCAAGCGTGAGTTCTCAACCCCGGCTTGACAGGGAACGATCATGGCGTAGGATATCAGCTGGCTAGCCGCCCATCGCGACACACGGTTTAGGAAACTCAGTCTCCCCAGTGGATGGTCCGCCACTGACCCCTACTGCCCGCTCATTAGGCCCTTCCCAGCGGCCCCCGCTCCACCATCATACACGATCCAGCACCGGCGTTGACGTACCGCATGACGTACCCCTGCGCTGAGGCGAGATCAGCCTGAATCACCCCAACTCTCCCGCAGCCGACCGGTTGCCGGCAACCTTGTCCCACACTAGAACCCCCAGGGCCTGAGCAACGACGGCTAGGAGACGCCTAGAGCCGACTTCACTGAGTCGAAAACATCGACAAAGAACTCCCCCAAGGCAGCCACCACCTCGGCGCAGCAATCCCCGGTTAACTGGATGCGCCCATCACGATCGACGGCGATCGTTGCCGTGCGACCCAAAAGGCCGATCAGTTCATCCGGTAAGCCGTTGAGCACTCCGTCCCCATGCACGATAGCATTCCGAATGTGACGATACGCTCGAATGCTGTCCCAACCCGGTGCACACCGGACATTGACGTTCGCTGCCTTCTCCAAGTATTTGGCACTCCTCTGCACCCCGACATCCTTCGGAGGCTCGGGGGATTCGGGCCATCGACGGTGAACATACCAGCACACTTCGGCCAGTTTCTGCTCCACAATCGAGTAGCACAGCACGAACAGAGAGTACCGCAGCAGGTTTGGGAATTCCTGCGCCAACTTCGAACGGTCCTCAATGAATGCGTCGTAGAAAACGTCGACCTCATCCTCCGGGAGTTTTGACGCCCTCGTCTCGACCCATCTTCTGAAGTCCTCCGACTTCACGGTCAGCGCATCCTCGACGGTGTCCGCGTATTCGACCACATCCTGCAACTCGCGCAGCACAACCTGCTTTCTCCATTCCCAACCGAGGGAGATCTTCACCACTCCGCACCCTCCTAACCGAGCAACACGGCCCCACTTCCCGGTACCCGCCGATCTTGACAAGGCCATCCATCACAACCATGATAGCGGCGCCAACACCTCATCGCCTGGATCGATTTTCGAGGTACGCGCGTGGGAAACAAGAACCCCCCGTGGACCAAAGACGAACTGGTTCTCGCCCTCGACCTATACCTCAGGGTCGGCTTCGGTTCCAACGCAGGACATGTCCCTGAGTCCCACCCCGAGGTCGTGGCGCTCAGCCAACTTCTGAACCGCCTGCCCTTCCACGACAGCCGGCCCGACGCCGCTCGCTTCCGCAACGCCAACGCGGTCCACATGAAGCTCTCAAACTTCCTCAGGCTGGATCCAGCCTACCCCGGCGCGGGGCTTCGCGCAGGATCCAAGAAGGACGTAGAGGTTTGGAACGAGTTCGCCAACGATCGAAACCGACTCCGATCGATGGCAGCAGCAATTCGATCCTTCGCGCAGCCGTATTCAATCCCCGATAAGCCCTCACTGTCGTTGGAAGAGGAGGACGAGGCACCGGAAGGTAGAGTACTGCTCCGCCAACACAGGATCCGAGAACGCAACGCCCAGCTTGTGAGGAAGAAGAGACTACTAGCCTTGAAGAGGACCGGCACCCTCGATTGCCAAGTCTGCGGCTTCGACTTTGGCAAGCGCTACGGCAGCCTAGGCGACGGCTTCATCGAGTGCCACCACACAGTTCCGCTCCACCTGCTCAGACCCGCCCAGGTTACCCGGCTACAGGATCTCTCCCTGGTGTGCGCCAACTGCCACCGCATGCTACACCGCGGCGCCGGCACCACGGTGGAGTCTCTCAGCCGACTCGTGCACCACACGATCTAGAGGCGGGCGGCCGTCCACCTTGGCAGGACAGCCCTGCCTTCTCTACTTGGCGACGGCTCGCCGTACTAGCCGACGCGAGGTGGCGTAACCTGGAGACCTTCGGCGCCGGCCGATCACCTACTCGGGCGAGTTCGGCATACCGGCCGAGCCTCTCGACGTCCCGGTGGGACACATCTGTAGGATAGGGCAGTAGGAGCACGAAGGATTCGACGGTAGGCAGATCGACCGTCCGAGGAGGATCATGCCGACGTGGACCTGTTTTCGCACTGGCCCCGGTATGGCCTCCTGGATCTCGTCAGCTAGCTTCTTGCCGAGCGGTCTGCTGGGGTCCACCCACCCCAGGCGCCGCACCACCCTCAGACAGTGCCTATCGACCGGGAAGACCTCTCTGTCCAGAGAGTACATCAAGACGCATCGAGCGACCTTCACGCCGACGCCTGGTAGCTCCAGGAGAACCTTCTCGGCCTCCGCGTCCGACATCTGGTGCAGTGGTGCCAGGCTGACCCTGCCGAACCTGTCTCGAAGCGCCTCGGCGATCCCCCGTAACTGCCTCGCCTTCTTTGCCTGCAGCCCACCGACGGTGATGGCGTCGGCGATGTCCTGCACCGATGCTTCCGCCAAGTGCTCCCACAAAGGGAAGGCCCGACGAAGTTGGCGATAGGCGGTCTGGTAGCTCTCGGGAGGTGTCCTCGTGGAGAGTACGATGTAGACCAACTCGTCGAGAGGATTCCGTTTGTTCCCCAGAGACGACACCCCGAAGCTGCGTCTCAGTCTCGCGGCCATCG
>JAJZQR010000329.1 GCA_021806765.1 Chloroflexota bacterium
GTAGGTTGGCATGAAGATCCTGGTGATCGGCAAGATCAACCCGGCTGGCCTGGAGATCCTGGAGAAGCACTTCGAGCTGACGATCCGTCCCTACCTCGACGGACAGGAGTTGCTGGACGCCGTGGCCGGCCACGAGGTGATCCTGATGAGGGTGGACCAGTTCATCACCCGAGAGGTGATCGAGCGGGCCGACAAGCTGAGGATCATCGCTGTAGCCTCCATCGGCCTGGATCACATCGACCACGAAGCGGCGGACGAGCGGGGCATCCTGGTGTTCAATATCCCCGGTGGCAGCTCGCAATCGGTGGCGGAGTTCGCCCTCGGTCTCATCATCAATCTAACCAAGAAGATGACCCAGGCGAACAACGACCTGAAGGCGGGGACCTGGGATCGGGTCAAGTACGCCGGGTGGGAGTTGGAGGGAAAGACCCTCGGGATCGTGGGTATCGGCCAGATCGGGATGAGGGTGGCGCGCCTCGCCCTCGCCTTCGGGATGAGGGTGATCGCCAACGATCCCTACGTTCGGATCGTCTACGATCCCAACGTGTGGGACGGCACTACCCCCTCCTCCAGGATCGAGTTGGTGAGTCTGGAGGAGTTGCTGAGACACTCCGACGTCGTGACCCTCCACTGCCCCCTCACCGAGGAGACGAGGCACTTGATTTCTGCGCGCGAGTTGGCGATGATGCAACCCCACGCCTATCTGATCAACACCGCGCGGGGCCCGGTGGTGGACGAGCATGCCCTCCATCGCGCCCTGGCGGAAAAGAGGATCGCCGGGGCGGCGGTCGACGTCTTCGATGCCGAGCCGACCAGGGGCGTGCCCTTCCAGACCCCTCTCCAGGGGCTGGACGATTCCGCGTGCATCCTCAGTCCCCATCTCGGCGGGGTCACCCGGGAATCCCAGGCGCGGATTGGGGTGATGGTGGCCAACCGAATCATGGAGGAAGCGAAGAAGCTGGGCATCTGGGCATGAGTGTAGCCGCACCCTTTATGGGTGCGCGTCGCTCCGTGGGAAAAGGGCTGCTTCACCACGAGATTCGCGCGGGCGTAAAGCCCGCGGCTACAGGCGGACACAGAGAGGAGACGGTATGAGTGATTTCCCGAGATACCCGATACCGGACGTCGCGCTGGTGCGGCGTCACTTCACGACCGAACACGTCGAGGACGTAGCCGATGAGGTCCGTAAGGAGTTGGCCAGGGTAGGTCTGGCCCAGAGGGTGAAGCCCGGCCAGCGGATCGCCCTCACCGCGGGCAGCCGCGGTGTGGCCAACATCGCCCTGATCCTGGGGACCATCGCCGAGGAGTTGAAGAGGCTGGATGCCAAGCCCTTCATCGTGCCGGCCATGGGGAGTCATGGCGGCGCGACGGCCGAGGGTCAGGTGGAGTTGATCGCCGAGTATGGCATCACCGAGGGGGCCCTGGGCATCCCGATCCACTCCTCCATGGAGACGGTGATCCTGGGGGAGACCCCCTTCGGTGCCAAGGTCCACATGGACAAGAACGCCTACAACGCCGACGGCGTCATCGTGGTGGGCCGGATCAAGAACCACACCTCCTTCCGGGCACCCATCGAGAGCGGTCTCTGCAAGATGATGGCGATCGGCCTGGGCAAACAGAAGGGCGCAGAGTCGATCCACGACCACGGCCTGCCACGGAACATCCCCGAGGCGGCCAAGGTTTTCCTTGCCACCGGCAAGATCCTGCTGGGGGTGGGCACCGTGGAGAACGCCTACCACCAGACCTACAAGATCGTCGCCACCCCGCCGGAGAAGATCCCGGAAACCGACATGGAGTATCTGAAGGTTGCCAACAAGATGCTCCCTCGGGTCCCTTTCGACCACGCCGACGTGATCGTGGTGGACTGGATCGGCAAGAACATCTCCGGCACCGGCATGGACATGAACGTGATGGGGATGTGGCGCCGCACCGGCGAGGCTCCCTATCCGCCCATATACAATCGGATCGTGGTGCTGAACGTTCGACCCGAGTCCCACGGCAACTGCGCCGGCCTCGGCGCGGCCGACTTCACCACCCGTAAGCTGGTGAAGCAGTGGGACGCCGAGAAGACCTACTGGAACATGATCACCGGCAACTTCCCGGAGGGGGCCAAGATACCCTTCACCCTGGACGACGACGTGGAGGCCGTGGGGGTGGCCCTGCGCTCCGCCAAGCCTGAGGGCGGGGTCTTCGAGCTGGTGCGGATCAAGGACACCATGAATCTGGACGAGTTCTACTGCACGGCGGGGCTGCTGGAGGAGTTGAAGGGCGACCCGGAGTACGAGGTGATCAAGCCCCTCGCTCCCATGCCCCGGGACGCCGAGGGGAATCTCTTGTGGTAAGTGGGTAAGAGGTACCAATGGCGGAGCAAGCGATAGTGATCGATCCTCGGGACAGCGTCGCCGTGGCGGTGGTGGAACTGTCGGCGGGAGAGTCCTGCACCGTGAGGGTCGGAGAGGAGACCCAAACGGTGGAGATACGGGAGAGGGTCCCCTTCGGCCACAAGTTCGCCCTTCGGCGGATAGCCCGGGGCGAAGAGGTGCGAAAGTACGGCGAGGTGATTGGAGAGGCCACGGCCGAGATCGAGCCGGGGGCCTGGGTTCACGCCCACAACCTGGTCAGCCAGCGAGGCAGGGACCGGACCGACAAGGAGGTCGGGAAGTGAAGTTCTGGGGTTATCCTCGTCCGGATGGTCGGGTGGGGGTACGTAATCTGGTGGCGGTGATCCCCTCCACCTACTGTGCTAACACCGTGGCCCGAAAGATCGCGGCGCAGGTGGAGGGAGCCGTGGCTCTCACCCACGACGTGGGGTGCAGTCAGGTGGGCCTGGACCTGGAGGTCACGGCTCGAACCTTGAAGAATCTGGGCAGGCACCCCAACGCCGCGGCCGTGCTGGTGGTCGGCCTCGGTTGCGAGCGGCTGACCCCCACGGAGTTGGCGGAGGGGATAGCGGTTTCCGGCAAACCGGTGGAGATGGTCACCATCCAGGAGATCGGCGGCAGCGTCAAGGCGGTGGAGGTGGGTGTCTCCATCGTCCGGCGGATGGTCCAGGAAGCCTCGGCGACCCGGCGGGAGGAGTTCGGTCTGGATCAGCTGGCGGTGGCAACCGAGTGCGGCGGCACCGACGCCTTCTCCGGCCTGCTGGCAAACCCAGCGGTGGGGATCGCGGCGGACGTGGTGGTTGCCAACGGCGGCACCGTCATGTTCTCGGAGATCAACGAACTGTTGGGCACCGAGCATCTGTTAGCGGCCAGGGCGCTGAACGGCGACGTGGAGGAGCAGATCTACAAGGTGATCGGGCTCAGCGAGGCGCGACTGGCCTGGCAGAGCCGGAACGATCGCTCCCGAAGCCGGCTGGCGCTGATATCCACGGGGAACTTCGACGGCGGCGTCTCCACCGTCGTGGAGAAGGGGCTGGGGGGGATGAAGAAGTCGGGTAGCTCCCCCATCGTGGGCGTGCTCAAGTACGCAGAGATCCCCAGCAGGCCAGGGCTCCACCTGATGGACACGCCGGGCCACGACGCCCAGTCCACCAACGGGATGGTGGCGGGTGGCTGCCAGATCGTCCTCTTCACCACCGGCCGGGGCACACCCACCGGCCACCCGCTGGTCCCTGTGATCAAGATCACCGGCAACAGCCACAGCTTCCAGAAGATGCTCGACAACATCGACGTCAACGTGGGGACTGTACTGGACGGGAGCACGACCCTGCGGGAAGCCGGGGAAGGGATCTTCCGGGAGATCCTGGCCGTGGCCGATGGCAAGCCGACCAAGGCTGAGGCGCTGGGCCACGACGAACTGATGTCGGTCTGGCGCCCCTGGCCGGAGCACGAGGCCGCCTACGGCTGTGGTGAGTGGGGATAGGTTGTCTACAGTAGGGGCGAAGCATTTCGTCGCTACGAAATGCTTCGCCCTTTGCATGAGAATCGTCAGGAAGGGCGAAGCATTCACCGCAGTGAATGCTTCGCCCCTACAATTTCTCAGGGTCTGACCAGCACCTTGATGGCGTTGTCGCGCCGCTCCCGGAAGGTGGCGAATGCCTCCATGATGTCCTCGAGCTTGAACTCGTGGGTGATCATCCGCCCCATCTGCAGCTTGCCCTGCTTCATCATGGTGAGTCCACGCCGGCAGGCCGAGTGGCCCTCTCCACGGGTGGTGTAGATGGTTATGTCGCTGCGGATGGCGTGGCTGATGTCCGCCGTTACCGGCTCCTTGTAGAAAGCCAACAGCAGCACCTTCCCGCCCAGCTTGGTCATCTTGAGGGCGTCCTCGAGGGTGCCCTGTCCTCCGGCGCAGTCGATGGCCAGGTCCACGCCCTGCCCGTCCGTCAGCGCCCGCACCTGATCCACCGCCTCCTGGCCACGGGCACGCACCAGGTGGTCGGCACCGAACTCCGCTCCCAGCTTCATCCTCGGTTCGTTGGTGCCAACGAGGATCACCTTCTCAGCGCAGAGGGTCTTGGAGATGGCCGCGGTGGTGAGCCCGATCGGGCCAGGACCGATCACTGCTATGCTATCGCCCGCGATGAAGCCTCCTGCCACGTCCAGACCGTACAGGGGGGTGCCGGTGGTGGTGACCATGGTGGCTTCTTCGAAAGAGATGTTGTCCGGGATCTTGTAGACGGCGTTGATGTGGTGCACCACGTACTCGGCGTAGCCGCCTGGCACCGTGAAGCCCGAGGTGTGGTGGCCGAGTTCCACCTTGCCGTAGTTCAGGCATGCCGTGTACTCGCCGCGAATGCAGTTCTCGCAGCGCATGCACCCCTTGTGGGCCTCTACTGCTACCCTATCCCCGGGCGCGTACTCCACAACCCTGTCTCCGACTGCCACCACGGTGCCGACGTACTCATGGCCCGGTATGAATGCTTCGTAGGGCGGCTGTCCGGGGAAGGGGTGGTGGGTGATCTTCAGGTCGGTGCCGCAGATGGCGCAGGCCGCCACCTTGATAAGCACGTCCTGCGGCCCGGGCTTCGGAACAGGCCTCTCCACCACCCGGAGGTCATCCGGGCCGAACAGCACTGCTGCTCTCATCTTGTCGGGGATTCGAAACCCGGAGGTTCCCACGACGGGATCGATAAAGGTAGTCTGCATCTCGTGCCTCCTGCTCTTGCCCTCACCGCGGTTTTCCCTCTCCCCCTGGGAGAGGGTCAGGGTGAGGGCTGTTTGGTTGGCAACGTCTCAGCCCTCACCCGCCCTTCGGGCGGCCTCTCCCAGAGGGAGAGGCGTGAACATGCCAGAGGGCATGTCCACGGGGTGGGGGATCATCCTGTTACTTGGTCTCCGCCTTTACCTTGGCAGCCAGGTCGCGTATCTGCTTGTCCTGCTCGGCGACGAACTTGGAGAAGTCCGTGCTGGGCATAGGCTTCGCCATGGCGCCCACGCTCTCGCTGTACTCACTCCACTCGCTGCTCTTGGCGGCCTTCAGGAAGGCGGCCTCCAGCTTGTCGAGGATAGGCTTGGGGGTGCCCTTGGCCACCGAAACCCCTCGCCACTGCTCCAGCATCAGGTTGACCCCCTGCTCCTTCAGCGTCGGGACGTCCTTGAAGGCGGGGATCCGCTGGTCGCTGCTCACCGACAGCATGCGGACCGAGCCGCCCTTGTAGGCCGACAGGATCTCCGCCGGATGCTGCACGCTGGCGTCGATGTGGCCACCGATCAGGTTGGTCACGGCCAGGCCGGAACCAAAGGCTATGTGCGTGAAGGGGACGCCTGCGGCGCTGGCTATGGCCGCAGCCGAAAGGTGGGTGAAGCTGCCCAGCCCGGAGTTACCGACGGTCATCGGCTTGGATCGGGTCTTGGCGTCGGCCAGGAAGTCCTTCAGGGTCTTCCAGGGCGAGTCGGCAG